>SKWV01000258.1 GCA_007128755.1 Trueperaceae bacterium | reverse complement strand
GCCGGGACGCCTACCGCGCGGTCGGGGGGCACGCCGCCGTCAGGGCCGAGGTGCTGGAGGACGTGCGGTTGGCGCAGCTCGCCAAGGGGATGGGCCTCCGCGTGGCGTTCAGGCTCGGCGGACGGATGCTGAGCACCAGGATGTACCGGAGCTACGAGGAGGTGGTGGAGGGCTTCGGCAAGAACGCGCTCGCCGCGGTCGGTGGCCGGAGGTGGGCCCTGGTGGCGCTGCTGCTCCTCAACCTGGTGACGTACACGCTCGCGTGGCCGCTCGCCCTCGTCGACGCCCGCTGGTGGCCCATCGCGCTCGGGGGCGTGCTCCTGCGGGCGGCCACGAACGCGCTGTCGCTCCGCTCGCCGCTCGAGGCCGTGCTCCAGCCTCTCGGAGCGCTGGCGTTCGCGCCGATCGTGGCGCTCTCCCTGCGGTGGGGCTCCGGCTACGCGTGGCGGGGGAGGCGGTACGGATGAGCGCCCCCTCGCCCCGGGCGCCCGCGCCCGCCACCGGCCCGAGGCGTCCGCACGTGGTCGTGGTGGGCGCGGGCTTCGCCGGCTTGTCCGCGGCGCTCCACCTGCTGGCCGCGGGCGCACGGGTGAGCGTGCTGGAGCGCGCCGCCACGCCCGGCGGCAAGGCCGGCGAGTGGCGCTCGGGGGGGTTCCGCTTCGACACCGGGCCCACGCTGCTGACGCTGCCGGACGTGGTCGAGGCGACGTTCGCCGCGGCGGGCCGGCCGTGCCCGCTCGACCTCGGGCGCCAGGGCGGCGGGACGCGCTACGTGTTCCCCTCGGGCCGGGTGTGGGACGTGAGCAGCGACTTGGGGCGGACGCTGGCCGGCCTGGAGCCGGGCGAGGACGACGCCTACCGCCGGGCGCTGGAGCGGGCGCGGCAACTCTACGAGGCCGCCGCGCCGGTCTTCGTGCATGCTCCGGCTCCCGGCCTCCCACAGCTGCTGCGCTACGCGCTCCGCCACGGCATGGCCGCCGCGCCCGGTCGTCGCCTGCCGCAGCTGCTCGACGCGCTCGGCGTGCGCGGCGATCTGCGCACGTTCTTCCTGCGGTTCGCCACGTACTTCGGCGCCGATCCGTTCCGTGCGCCGGCGGTGCTGCACAACATCGCCTGGGTGGAACTGGGCCTCGGGCCCCGCCACGTCGAGGGCGGGATGCACGCGCTGGCGCGAGCGCTCGAGGAGGCCGTGACCGACCTCGGTGGCGAGATCCGCTACGGCGGCGAGGTGCGGCGCCTGGTGCGGCGCGGCCGTCGGGTGAGCGAGGTCGTGAGCGACGCCGGCGCGACGCGCTGCGATGGGGTGGTGGTGGCGGTCGACCGGACGCAGGCGCTGGCGATGCTGGGGCATGCGCCGGTCAGCGACCGGGAGCCGAGTCTGTCGGGGCTCGTGTGGCTCGCCGGCGTGCGCGGCACCGACGCGCGCCTCGCCTCACACACCGTGTTCTTCCCCGAGGACTACGAGCGGGAGTTCCACGACATCCGCTCGGGGCGGCATCCGCGCGACCCGACGCTCTACGTCGCGATCTCGGCCCGGTCCGATCCCGCCGACGCTCCGGCGGGCTGCGAGAACCGCTTCGTGATGGCGAACGCCCCGGCGCTGACGCAGCGGGCGGCCGGGCGCGAGGCCGAGGTGGCCGAGGGGAGGCGCGCCGTGCACGCCGTGCTGGCGCGGCACGGCTTCGAGCCCGGCGAGGGCGTCGTCGTGCAGCGCTGGCAGACGCCCGCCACCTTCGCGGCCTTCGGGCACCGCGGGAGCCTCTACGGCGCCGCGCCTCACGGCATGCTCGCGACGCTGCGGCCGGCGAACGCCGTGGCCGGCGTGCTCAACGCCGCGCTCGCCGGCGGGACCGTGCATCCGGGCGGTGGCGTGCCCCTCGCCCTGCTCTCGGGGCGGTACGCGGCGGCGCGCGTCGCGCGGCACCTCGATCTGGACACGAGCGATTGAACGCCGTCCCACGCTGGCGAGGACGCGGCGGGGCTACACTGTCCCCATGAAGGTGTACACCAGGACCGGCGACGACGGCACGACCGGGCTGTACGGCGGCTCCCGGACCTCCAAGGACGCCCCGCGCGTCGCCGCCTACGGCAGCGTCGACGAGGCCAATGCCGCCATCGGCCTGGCCCGTGCGAGCCTCGTCGACGCCGACATCGACCGCATGCTCGCGTCGATCCAGCGCACGCTGTTCGACGTCGGCGCCGACCTCGCCACGCCGAGCGACGCGCCGCAGCGCGGCCGCCTGGCCCTCATCGACGACGAGGACGTGGCGACCCTGGAGGGGGCCATCGATCGCTTCGACGGGGAGCTGGAACCGCTGCGCCAGTTCATCATCCCCGGTGGTCATGCCGCCAGCGCGGCGCTCCACCTGGCTCGGGCGGTGGTGCGGCGCGCCGAGCGCGAGGTGGTGGCGCTGGCGCACGAAGAAGACGTCAACGAGACGGTGGGGCGCTACCTCAACCGCCTCTCCGACCTGCTGTTCGTGTTGGCTCGCTCCGTCAACGCGCGCAACGGCGTGAGCGAGACCCGCTGGCGCGTCCAGCGGCGCGCGCCGGACGAATGACGCCGAGCACGCTCCCCTAGTTGCCGCTGCTCGTGGGCTCCGCCTCCTGGTCGTCGCGCGCGGCGGGCCGAGGCCGACCGTGGACCACGACGCCGTTGATGGTGACCGAGCGAACGTGCCGGCCGCCGTCCTTCGCCTTCTCGCGGTACATGGCGCTGTCGGCTCGGGCGAGGAGCGCCTCGAGGTTCTTGCCGTCGTCGGGGTACGAGGCGATCCCGAAGGACCCCCGTGGCGTGATGCTGCGTCCCTCGACGTCGAGCGGCTGCGACAGGGCGGAGCGGTAGCGCTCGACCAGATGCTGCGTCTCGTCCACCGAGACGTCGTTCAGCAGCATCATGAACTCGTCGCCTCCGAAGCGCGCGACCACGTCGCTGCTGCGGGTCTCGTTCTTGAGCCTCGTCGCGACGCGGCGGAGCACGGAGTCGCCGACGTCGTGGCCGAACTCGTCGTTGATCGGCTTGAAGTCGTCCAGGTCGAGGAAGACGAGCACGGAGCGCCACTCGTGTCGCGCGGCGAGCGCGAGCATCTGCGTCGCCTCGAGCACGAACGCGCGGCGGTTCGTCAGGCCGGTGAGCGGGTCGTGGTTGGCGAGGTCGAACAGTTCGGACTCGGTCTGACGCTGCCGGGTGATGTCGAACTGCGTCACGATCGCGCCGCGCGGCCCGTTCGGCAGCGGCGTGGTCGTCATCGAGAGCCAGCGGGTCCGGCCCGCCACCTTGTGCGGGTACTCGAACCGGAAGTGCGACAGGTTGCCCGCCAGCACGCCACGCAGGCCGCGTTGCATGCGGTCGAGGGCGTCGCCGCTGACCTTGTGGTCGTCGCGGCAGACGTCGACGTAGGCACGCCCGATGCAGGGGTCGCTCGGGAGCCGATGCTCGCGGCGGAAGTGCTGCCAGGCGCTGTTCGCCATCACGATGGTGCCGGTCCCGTCGAGGATCACGAGCTGTTGCGCGAGGCCGTTGAGGATGTCGGTGAAGTACGAGGTGTCGATCGTGGGCCCGCCGCCCAGCGATCCGTACGGGGCGGGACCCGTCGTCATGACGTGCCCTCGGTGCGGCGCACGAGCTCGCGCGTCCCGCTGATGTAGAGCGCGTACTCCCGCTCGCTGGCCACGTTGGCGCAGATCAGCCGCTCGCACCGTGCGACCTGGCGCGCGATCTCGTGGCTCGACATCGTGAGGAGGGTGTTCGGGGTGATCTGCTCGTGCTCGTCGACGGTCAGCGACATGGTCACGTCCTCCGATCGCGCTTGGACATCGTGTGGGTGTGGTGGACGATCCGTTCGAGCTGGAGGCGGATGGAGCACGGGTGCACGCCGACTGCGATGGTCCACGAAAGCCCTCTCTGGTCTCATCGCTCACGTCGCCACCTGAGTACGAAGCCGCTTGCTGCGGACGGTGGCACGCCGATTCGACGTGCGTCCACCATAGCCACCGTGCCCCGCGACACCCTAGGTGTCCTTGTGGGCGTCGGCCCGGGGCCTGCGTACTGGTGTCCGAGGGTCGCCGTCCTGCACGCGCCTCAGAGCGTGGTGACGCCGCGGTCGCGAGCCCACACGACCGCCTCGGCGCGGGAGTGGACGCCGAGCTTCTCGTAGATGTTCGTCACGTAGTTCCGGACGGTCTGCTCGGCGAGCCCCAGGTCGCGCGCGATCTGGGCGTTGTCCCAGCCGTCGGCGAGTCGCTCGAGCACCTGCCGCTCGCGCGGGGTGAGCTGGGCGACCTCGGCGCCGTGGCTGCCCGTTCCGGGTTGGTTGCGCGAGCGCACGTGGGCCAGCTTCTCGAGCAGCGAGCGGCTGAACCACGCGGTGTCGCTCATGACCGCCTCGACCGCCTCGCGCAGCTCGGCCTCCGTCCGCTTGCGCGTCGTGATGTCCTGGAGGTAGATGGCCAGCCCGTCCTCGGACGGGTAGGCGTGGACCTGGAACCAGGTCGCCAGCGGTGGCGTCCGGTCCTCGAAGTGCGCCGGGTTCCGGCTGCGCATCACGCGGCGGAGCGTCTCGCCGAACGCGCTCTCGCGGCTCTCGGGCAGGGCCTCCCACAGCGTCATGCCGATCAGGGCGTCGTCGCCACCCAGGAGCTGGCCGAAGAGCGCGCGAGCGCGGGCGTTGGCGTAGGTGAAGCGGAACGCCTCGTCGAGGGCGACGAAGGCGTCGGAGATGCTCTCGAGGATGGTCGTGACCCGACGCCGTTCGGCGTCCGCCTCGGCGCGCGCCTCCTCGAGCAGGTCGGCCGCCGCGACCCGCTCGCGGACCTCGGCCGTGAGGCGCGCGTTGGTGGCCGAGAGCTGGTGCGTCCGCTGCTGCACCCGCCGCTCGAGCCGATCGTTGGCCTCCTCGAGCTGCGCCACGAGCTCCCTGATCTCGTACTGGCGCATGCGAGCACGCAGCGCCGAGCGGATCACGGTGACGAGCGTCGCCGGCCGCGTGGGGCGTTCGAGCACCGTCATGGAGCGCTGGCGCGCCTCGGAGACGATGGTGTCGCCGCGCCGACGCCCGCCACTGAGCAGCGCGACGATCGGCAGGTCCGACCACGCCTCCTGAGCGTCGGTGAAGCGGTCGAGCACGGCCAGGGTGGCGCTCGTCAGGGCCTCGTGCGACAGGACCAGCGCCCCCGCTCCCGCGCCCAGCAGCGACGCGAGGTCGTCCGACGAGTGGCAGGTGTGCGTCGCGATGTCGGCACCTTGGAGCAGCGTGCCGATCAGCTCGGCGTCGCGCCCCACGGGCGCGAACACGAGGACGCGGGTGAGCGCGTCGTCAGTCGGCATCGCCCGGCGGCGGCGGCAGGAGCCGCTCCGGATCGCCTTCGTAGCGCGGGGCACCGGTGAGGACGTGGCTGAAGGTCGGGAGCGGCTCGCCGACCGAGAGGCCCGCCGCGGTGATGCTCAGTTCGCGGATCGTGTTCTCGTGCGGGCCGTGCCGCTTCTTGATGACCGAGATGGCGCGCCTGACGCGGCCGGCGGCCTCGAAGTGGCGCAGCAGGACCACCGTGTCGGCGAGGTAGCTCATGTCGATGGGGGCGATCGGTCCGCCGCCGCCGACGATGCCGCCCTCGGTCATCACCACCAGCGTCAGCACGCCGCGGTCGCTCAGGTAGCTGAGCAGCTCGTGCATCTGGTTGATGAGCTTGCCGTCCTCCTCCATGGCGTTGAGGTACCCGGTGAGGCTGTCGATCGCCACCACCGAGGCGCCGTCGACTTCGACCGCGGTCCGCACGTCGTCGGCGAACGCACCGTGCGGCAGGTCGCTGAGGTGGACCTGGTGCACCACCAGGTTGCCCGACTCCAGGTGGGGCCGGGCGTCCATGGCGAGTCCGGCGGAGCGGTGGACGAAGGTCTCCTCCCGCTCGTCGGTCAGGAAGACGGCGACGCGTTCGCCGCGCTCGGCAGCGGCGAGCGCGTAGCGCGTCACCAGCGTCGACTTGCCGGTGCCGATGGAGCCGACGAAGAGGCAGGCCGTACCGTACTCGAGGCCGCCGCCGAGGAGGACGTCGAGCCCCTCCACACCGCTCGGCGCGAGACGCCACTCGTCGTAGCGGACGGTGCGGGTGTCCTGGACGCGCGGGTAGACCACCACGCCGCCGGTCAGGATCCGGAAGGTGTGGTAGCCGTCGGTGTAGACCATGCCACGGCCCTTCGTCACCTGCAGGCGCCGGAAGACGCTGCCGAACGCGCTCGCGCGGCGCTCGAGCTGGATCACGCCGTGGACCATGCCGGCGAGTTCCTTGTCGCCCTCCACCGAGGGCATGTCGGCCAAGAAGAGCGTCGTGCAGCCCTCGATGTCGGCGAGCGCGTGCTTGAGGAGCAGCAGCTGCCGACGGTACCGCTGGGGCCGGTCGGAGAGCAGGCGGAGCTGCTCCACCGCATCGATCACCACGCGGTGCGGCCGCCTCTGCGCGATCGCGTCCGTGAGGGTGTCGACCATCTCGCCGCTCTCGATCTCCTCGGCGGCGAACACCGTCTGCTCCCGCGCGAGCTGATCCGACGCCTCGAGGGCCGAGAACTCCTGGATGGGCATGTCGTCGATCGACCAGCCGTGCGAGCGGGCGATCACGTCGAGCTCCGCGACGCCGTGCGAGAGCGTCAGGTAGAGGACGCGCTCACCGGCGGCCATCCCGGAGAGGAGGAACTGGAGGCCGATGGTCGTCTTGCCCACTCCGGGCTCGCCCTGGACCGCGTACATGAAGCCCGTCGGCAGCCCACCGCCGAGCACGGCGTCGAGCCCGACGATCCCCGTGGCCGAGCGTGGTGACTCCGCACGCGGCTTTGCGTCGCGGCGACGGATCGTCATGATCCAGGATACCCAGCCGCGGCGCCCGCCGGAGACGCAGGTGACCGCCGAACGCGCACGTCAGGCCCCCGATGGACGATGCGCGGCGTCGCGCGCCGTGACGTAAGCCTGCAGGTCGGCCGCGCCCTGCCGCTCCAGCCAGCGCCCGATCTCGGCACCCATCCGGCGCGGCAGCAGCGGGCCCCGGTAGATCCAGCCCGTGTACACCTGCAGCAGCGTGGCACCGGCCTCGAGCCGCCGGATCGCCTCGGCGGCCGAGTCGATCCCGCCGACGGCGACGAGGGGGAGGCGGGTCCGGGCGCGCAGGCCGCGGAGCACGGCCATGCTCCGCGGCGCCAGCGGGACGCCCGACATGCCGCCGGCCTCGAGCGGGTCGTGCCGGAGGCCCTCGCGCGTGGTCGTGGTGTTGGTGGCGATCAACCCCGCGAGCGTGAAGCGCTCCGCCAGCGTGACGATGTCGTCGAGGGCGGCATCGCTCAGGTCCGGGGCGATCTTCAGCAGCACCGGGCGTTCGCCGAGCTCTCGGCGGAGCCGCTCGCACAGCGCGAGCAGCGCGCCGAGGTGCTCGGCCTCCTGCAGGAGGCGCAGGTCCGGGGTGTTGGGTGACGAGACGTTGAGCGCGATGAAGTCGGCCACGGGCCAGACCGAGCGCAAGGCGCGCTCGTAGTCGGCGACGGCGTCCTCGAGCGCCACGGCGCGGCTCTTGCCGACGTTGACCCCGAGCGGCGCATCGGGCCACCACGGCCGGGCTCGGGCGCGGCGCACCCTGTCGGCGAGCGCGTCGGCCCCGCCGTTGTTGAAGCCCATGCGGTTGATGATCGCGGCGTCGTCGGGGAGTCGGAACAGGCGCGGCGGCGGGTTGCCGGGCTGCGGCAGGGCCGTGACGGTGCCGAGCTCGACGTGGCCGAACCCGAACGCCGGCCAGGCCGCCGCGGCGACGCCGTCCTTGTCGAAGCCGGCGGCCAGGCCGAAGGGGTTGGCGAAGCGCAGCCCGAAGGCGGTCACGGCCAAGCGCTCGTCGCGGGGCGCGAGCACCCAGCTCAAGGGGCGCAGCGCGCCGGGGTGATGCGCGCTCCACACCACGCCGCGCATCACCAGGTCGTGCGCCCGTTCGGGCTCCAGGCGGAAGAGCTGGGCCTTGACGAAGCCGTAGATGTCCATCGTCACCTCAGCGAGTCGGTGGTCGGCTCGGACGTACCTCGATCTTGGAGGGCAGCGATCTGGGGTGCGTGCGGAACAGGTAGAGGATCATCTCGGCGATGTCCTCGCCCTGGATCTTCCAGGCATCGTCGGGTCCCGGCTCGCGCCCGCCGAAGGCCGTCGCGACGGAGCCCGGCATGATCGTCGAGACCTTGATGCCGCGCTCGCGCAGGTCGAGCATCACCGCCTGCGTGAAACCGGCGAGGGCGAACTTCGAGGCGTTGTAGGCGCTGCCGCCGGCGAAGAAGTTCGCTCCAGCGAGCGAGCCGATCGTCACGATCGTGCCTTCGCTGGCCGTGAGCGCCTCCAGGGCCGCCTTGATGCTGTAGAAGACGCCCGTGAGGTTGGTGTCGATCACGGCGTGCCAGTCCTCGACCGAGAGGTCGGCGATGGAGCCGAAGCGGCCGACGCCGGCGTTGGCGACGAGCCCGTCGAGGCGGCCGAACGCCGCCACGGTCTCGGCCACGGCGTCGCGCTGCTGGTCGTAGTCCCGCACGTCCATGGCGATGCCGATCGCGCGGCCGCCGCCGCGCGCGCCGAGCTCCTGCGCGACCTCGCGCACGCCCTCGGCGTTCCGCGCCGTGATGGCGACGTGGGCGCCGGCATCGACCAAGGCCTCGGCCGTGCTCCGGCCGATCCCCTTGCTCCCGCCAGTGATCAGCACGACGAGTTCCGCAACGTCTCGCATGACGCGAACCTACCACGGTGGCGGCGTGCGCTCCTGCGGCGCGGTATCGTGAGCGCCGCGATGCGTCGCCTGACCCTCATCCGCCACGGTCTCACCGATTGGAACGCTTCGGGTCGCTTCCAGGGTCACAGCGACGTCCCCCTGTCGACCGAGGGGCGGCAGCAGGCCGAGCGCCTGCGGGGGTACGTGGCGACGCTCGACGTCGACGTGGTGATCGCCAGCACGCTGGCGCGCGCCAGGGAGACGGCGAGCATCGCCTTCCCGGAGTCGGTCGTGCGTGAGGACGACCGCCTCCGCGAGCTCGACTTCGGCCGCTTCGAGGGCCGGACGATCGAGGAGAACCGCGAGTCGCCCGAGTGGCCGACGTGGTTCCGCGATCCGTTCGGGCGCCAGGCGCCCGGCGGCGAGTCCTATCGCGAGCTCCGGACGCGCGCCGTCGCCTGGTACCGGGAGACCGTCCGCGGCCACGAGGGGGCACACGTCGTGGCGGTCAGCCACTCGGGCACGCTGCAGATGCTGCTCAGCCACCTCTTGGGCGTGGAGCGGCCACGATGGCGCAAGCGCCTCTACCTGCGCCACACGGGCGTGAGCAACGTGCTCTTCGTGGACGGTGAGGCGATCATCGAGCGGATCAACGACACCCGGCACCTCCTCCCCGACCGTTCGGACCCGTTCGCCTCGTGATCGCTCCGGTGGTGCAGGACGGCGACGCGGCCCTCGCGGCGGCGACGGAGCACGCGCCGTACCGCGTCGGCTTCGCCTGGTTCGAGGGCACCTTGAGCGAGCTCGCCCACGCGCTCCGGAGCGAGCGGCTCGCTCCGGAGGCCATCGACCTGCTGGCGCTGGTGCGTGACTTCCTCACGTTCTTCGAGGGGCACGCCGAGCGCGACCTGGACCTGGCCAGCGAGGCCCTCCCGGCGGTGGCGCAGGTGATCGAGCTCAAGGCGCGGCTGTTGCTGCCACGGCCCCCGCGCGTGCACGACGAGGAGGCCGACGACCCGCGCAGCGAGGCGCTGGAGGCCGTCGAGTCGCTCGAGCGGCTCGAGGGCGCGATCGCCTTCTTGCGCGAGCGACGCGAGCAGCGACGCTTCCTGGTGCGGGCGAGGACGCGCACTCCCGCGTTCGAGCGGCGCATGCGGCCGCTCGAGATCGCCGCGCAGCAGCTGGCGGTCGTGGCGGCGCGCTACCGGCTCGGTGCCTACTTCGAGATCGCGCGCGAGCGACTCAGCGTTCCCGACGCGATGCGTCGCCTGCTGACCCGGCTGCGGACGTTGCGGCGGACGGATCTGCGGGCGCTCACGTCACCCTCGGATTGGGGCACGCGCACCGTCTACTTCGTCGCGCTCCTGGAGCTGGTCAAGGAACGGCGCCTCCGAGCCGTGCAGGAGGCGCCGTTCGCGGACATCGAGTTGGAGTCGACCGAAGCTCCGCCGTGACGGCCGCGCCCGGTCGGCGGCCGAGCGGCCTAGCCGACGAGGAGGGCGTCGTCCGCGGACTCGGCCTCGGTCTCGGCCTTCTTCGCCTCGCGCTTGCGCATGTTGGGATCGAGCGTCCGCTTGCGGAGCCGGAGGCTCTTGGGCGTGACCTCGAGCAGCTCGTCGTCGCCTAGGTACTCGAGCGACTCCTCGAGCGTCAGGCGCTTGGCCGGGACGAGCACGATGTTGTCGTCCGATCCCGATGCGCGCACGTTGGTCATCTTCTTGTTCTTGTTGACGTTGACGTCCATGTCGCCGGGACGGCTGTTGGCGCCGAGCACCATGCCGACGTAGACCTCGGCGCCGGGGTCGATGAAGAAGATCCCCCGGTCCTGGAGCTTCCAGATCGCGTACGCGAAGGCCTCGCCCTGCTCCATCGCGACGAGCGACCCGGCCAGGCGCGTCCGCAGCGACCCCACGAACGGCTCGTAGCCGTCGAAGGTGTGGCTCAGCAGTCCCTCGCCCTGCGTCATCGACAGGAACTGGGTCCGGAAGCCGAAGAGCGCGCGGCTCGGGATCGAGAACGTGAGCCGTGCGCGCGTCTCGCTCTGCTGCAGGTCGAGCAGCGCGCCGCGGCGCGACGACAGGCCCTCCATGACGGCCCCCATCGACTCCACGGGAACGTCGGCGACCACCTTCTCGAACGGCTCGCAGCGCTCGCCGTCGATCGTCTTCATGATCACCTGAGGCCGCGACACCGAGAACTCGTACCCCTCGCGCCGCATCTCCTCGATCAGGATCGAGAGGTGGAGCTCGCCGCGTCCGGAGACGCGGTGCGACTCGCCGCCCAGGGGCTCGACGCGCAGCGCCACGTTCGTGAGCAGCTCGCGCTGGAGCCGGTCGGCGATGTGCCGGCTGGTCACGTACTTCCCTTCGCGACCCGCGAAGGGGCTGGTGTTGGGGGAGAAGGTGACGCTCACCGTCGGGTCGTCGACCCCCATGATCGGCAGCGCGTCGGGTGCCGACGGATCGGCGACCGTATCGCCGATCTGCAGGTCGTCGAAGCCCGTCAGCGCGACGATGTCGCCGGCGGTCACCTCGGACGCCTCGATGCGTTGCAGCCCCAAGTGCGTGAACACCTTGGTGAGGCGGCCGCGGATGATGGAGCCGTCGTACGAGATGCGGACGACGGAGTCGCCGGTGCGCGCGGTGCCCCGCAGCACCCGACCCACCGCGATGCGGCCCAGGTAGTCGGAGTAGTCGAGATTGGCGACCTGGAACTGGAAGGGCGCCTTCGGATCGCCGGCGGCCTCGGGCACGTGCGAGAGGATCGCCTCGAAGAGCGCGCCCAGGTCGTCGCCGGGCTCGTCGTCTTCACGCCAGGCGCGTCCCTCGCGCGCGATCGCGTGCAGGATGGGGAAGTCGAGCTGCTCGTCGCTGGCGCCGAGCTCGACCATGAGGTCGAAGGTCAGGCTGACCACCTCATGGGGCCGGGCGTCCTTGCGGTCGACCTTGTTGATCACCACGATCGGCTTGAGGCCGAGCGCGAGCGCCTTGCGCAGCACGAAGCGCGTCTGCGGCATGGGGCCCTCGGCGGCGTCGACGAGCAGGAGGCAGGAGTCGACCATCTTGAGCGCCCGCTCCACCTCGCCGCCGAAGTCGGCGTGACCGGGGGTATCGACGATGTTGATGCGGTGACCGTGCCACTCGACGGCCGTGTTCTTGGCCAGGATGGTGATGCCGCGCTCGCGCTCCAGCGCGTTGCTGTCCATCACGCGCTCCTCGACCTGCTGGTTCTCGCGGAAGACGTTGGACTGACGAAGCATGCCGTCCACGAGAGTCGTCTTCCCGTGGTCGACGTGCGCGATGATGGCGAGGTTGCGGTAGCGCATCGATATCTCCTTGGCCGTGACCCGGGTCTCGGGCAGACCGACCCGGCATCGTAGCAGACGCGCGGGGCGGCAGCGTGTCGCTGGAGGACGCGCGGCACGCGCGCCGGCGCGTGGCGGGTCTCCTCCTTGCACGCCAGACGACGGTGTCGGCCGCACCGCGGCTGGTAGCCTCGCTCGTGAACCATCGCGACGACGCCTCCAGCACGACCCTGACCCCGATCACCGTCTACACCACGACGACGTGCGGCGACTGCCGCGCCGTCAAGATCGCGCTCGAGCGCAAGGGCATCGCCTACGTCGAGGTGAACATCGAGGACGACGACGCCGCCAGGATGCTCGTCGAGTCGCTCAACGACGGCCGCCGGTCGGTGCCGACCCTGGTCCACGGCGTCACGAGCGCGAGCCTCTCGCGCTTCGCGCCCGGCAAGCTCGACGCGTTCCTCGCCGGGGCAGGGCTGCGGGGATGAGCGGCATGCCCTCGGCGGGCCCCACCCCGGGCAAGGGAGCGGCCGTCGCCGCGATGTTCGGGCGCATCGCGCCGCGCTACGACCTGGTCAACCGCGTGCTGAGCCTCGGCGTCGACCGCTCGTGGCGACGCGACGCGGCGCGCTCGGCGCTCGCGCACGCGCCGGCGCGCATCCTCGACGTCGCCACGGGAACGGGCGACCTGGCGCTCCTGCTCGCGCGCGGCGCCGGCGAGGGCGTGGTGACGGGCATCGACTTCTCCGAGGAGATGCTCGACCTCGCGCGCGCCAAGGCCGCGCGGCAGGGCGTGCGGGTCAGGCTCGAGCGCGCCGACGCGCTCGCCCTGCCGTTCGCCGACGCGTCGTTCGACGCGCTCACCGTGGCCTACGGCCTCAGGAACTTCGCCGACGTGCCGGCGGGGCTGCGGGAGATGCGGCGCGTCCTCCGCGCCGGAGGGCGCCTCGTCGTCCTGGAGTTCCCGCCGCCGGACGATCGTCCCATCGGTCGTGCGATGCGCTGGTATGGTCGGAGCGTGATGCCGAACCTCGGTGGGTGGCTGTCGGGCGACCGCAGCGCCTACGCCTACCTCCCCGCTTCCACGCACGCCTTCCTCGAGCCCGAGCGCCTCGCCGACGCCATGCGTGCCGCGGGCTTCGGCGACGTCCGCTACCGGTTGCAGACCTTCGGGATCTCGGCCCTGCACGTGGCGGTGGCGGCATGATCCAGCGCCGGCCGCCCGACGTCGGCGGGCTCATGGTCAACACCGACGCGGCGCTGGTCGACCCGGACTGGGACGTCTTCGCCTCGGAGCACGACCGGCGGTTCGGTCTCGCGATCACGCAGATCAAGAGTCAGGTACGCGGTCGCCGCTACGACAACGAGGTCATGCGCATGCGCGTGGGCCCGCGCGGCTTCTACGTCCAGTCGCGCCGCTTCCCGGCCGCGTTCTACGGCGACACCGTGCGTCCCGAGGTCCGGGAGATCGACGTCGACGAGGCGGACGTGCTCGCCTGGGAGGCCTCGGCCCTCTACCGCTCGGGCGAGGCCCGCTCGTTGACCTGCATCTACAGCGACGACGACCCACCCGACGTCTTCTTCGGGTACCGCACGGGCGTGAGGCGCCGCTACGAGCTCGGCCTCATCCGCCAGGCGCGACCGATGCACCTCCGGGTGATGATCGAGGCCGAGAGCGAGGTCGAGGTGCTCGGCTCCACGCACGGTGTGCTCATCGTGCAGCGCACCTCGCCGTCACGGTTCGTGGTGGTGCGTTCGGTCGGGCGCCGTCAGCCGTTCGCTGGCTTCGTCGACGTCCTGGAGTGACGCCCGGCATGCACCGCGCCGTCGTCGGGCCCGAAGCGTGAACGGGGCGCCCGAGGCGTGGGCGGTGATCGTCGGCGGTGGGCTGTGCGGCAGCGAGCTCGCCTGGGGTCTCGCCGTCAGGGACGTGCCGACCCTGCTCGTGACCACCAGTCTCGATACCATCGCGAACCTGCCGGGCGACGGTTGGCGCTTCGAGCCCCCGCCCGGCGGCCTCCTGGAGCGCGCCGCCGGCGAGGCGAGGGGCGACGACGGCGCCTGGCGGTCGTGGCCGCTCCATCGCGCGGCCAAGCGCGAACTGGAGCGCCTGCCCGACCTCCACGTGCTCCAGTCCACCGTGACGGCGCTGGTGACCGACGATGGTCGGGTGAGCGGGGTGCGCACGTGGGAGGGCGTCGACCGCGCGGCGGCCCGTGTCGCGCTCTGCGTCGGCACCTTCCTGCGCGCACGGCTCGAGCTCGGCACCCTCGTCGAGCGCGCCGGCCGGCTCTCGGAGATGGCGTACGACGACCTCCACGACGATCTCGTCGCCCGCGGCGTGCGCTTCGGCGACGCCGAGGTGCGCCTGCCGGGGGACGACCTCACACCGGGGTACGTCGTCCGCCACCGCGTGATCGCGCCGCAGGAGACGGCGGCCGACGGGGCGCTGCGAGCGCTCCCGGGCGCCTGGGCCTTGGGCGCGTGCGCGCGGCCCGGCCTCGAGCTGGGCGACGCGGCGCGGCTCGGCGCCCAGACGGCGGTCGCCTGGGCCGACGCCTGGCACGGGTGAGACCGGGTGCGCGCCTCAGCCCTGCCAG
Source organism: Trueperaceae bacterium (assembly GCA_007128755.1). Taxonomy (GTDB): domain Bacteria; phylum Deinococcota; class Deinococci; order Deinococcales; family Trueperaceae; genus SKWV01. The sequence continues at coordinate 713 of SKWV01000258.1, read as the reverse complement.
GCGTTGCGTTCGGTGTCGTCGTTTGCGCGCGTGTAGGCGTCGATCTTCTCGAGCTTGGAGAGCGTGGTCCACACCACCCGAGCGCCGTCCGGCGTGGTGGCGAGCAGGCGGACGCGCTGCGACGGGGCCGGCTCGATGGTCGAGAGGACGTAGCGCAGCCCATCCATGTGGACCTCTTCGCCGACCGTGAATTGCATCATGCCCGATGGTACCGCGCCGGACCTCACGGTAGAGCGCGAAGGGTCGCGAAGGCGACGAACGCCAGCACGGTGGGGACGGCGAAGACGGCGATCAGGTAGAACGCGGCCGCCGCGACGCGGCGCGTCGGCGCCAGCACCCCGAGCCCGGCGAGCACGATGACGACGTGCCAGACGGGGAAGGCGAGCAGTCCCGCCAGCGCGCTCACGCCCGGTGCCACGAAGGCGGCCGGCGCGAGCGAGAGCGCGAGCGCGCCGGCGGGGGCCCACGCCCACCCCGCGATCTCCCACGCCCGGACGTCGAGGGCGGTGGGTCTCACCATCACGAGCCCGCCGAGGATCAGCACGAACGCGAGCGAGGGCAGTCCGAACGCCAGCGCCAGCGACCATACGAGGAGGAAGCCGTCCGACGAGGTGCCGCGCACGAACGCGAACGACAGCACCCCCAGCGCGGCCGCCACCGACAGCGCCGCCACCAGGGCGGCGCGCAGCGGCTGCGGGGCCGGCCTCGCGGCG
>SKWV01000446.1 GCA_007128755.1 Trueperaceae bacterium | reverse complement strand
CTCGAGGCGCCGTTGGTGGCCGTGACCGCACAGGCCGTGGGGGGTTGGAGCTCGCTCTACCGCTGGACGAGGCACCTGCATGGCCCGAGCGTCACGCTCATCGCCAGGCGGGGCGGAGACTGGGAGGCCGAGCGGACGGCGTTCGCCCAGCAGGTGCAGGCCGAGGTCGAGGTCCGGTCGGCCGAGCCACTCGGGGGCGGTGGTACGCTCGTGGCGTTGCTCGTCCGGGGAGGCCTACCGTGCCCGTGATCGGTGTCATCAACCAGAAGGGCGGGGTAGGCAAGACCACCACGGCCATCAACCTCGCCGCGGCGCTGGCCGGCCACCGCAACGTGCTGCTCGTCGACATGGATCCGCAGGCCAACGCCACGAGCGGGCTCGGCCTCCTGCCGGCCTCGTCCGTGTACGACGTGCTGTCGGGCCGCGCCTCCGCTCGGCACTCGGTCTTGCGCGCCCGGCAGCGGAACCTGTCGGTCCTCGCGTCGTCGGCCGATCTCGCCGGGGCCGCGCTCGAGCTCGACGCCACGACGGAGAACATGCAACTGCTCTCCAAGGCGCTGATCGGCATCCGTCCGAACTACGACTTCATCGTGGTCGACGCTCCGCCATCGTTCGGCGCGCTGACCCTCAACTCGCTCGCGGCCGCCGATCATCTCGTGGTACCGGTGCAGTGTGAGTACTACGCCCTGGAGGGCATCGCTGGGATGATGGACACGGTGGATCGGGTCCGGGCGTCGCTCAACCCCGGTGTCGGCGTCCTCGGCCTCCTGCTGACGATGGCGGATCATCGCACGCGCTTGAGTCAGCAGGTGGAGGCGAACGTGCGCGAGCACTTCGGCAGTGTCGTGTTCGAGACCGTGATACCGCGCAGCGTGCGGCTGGCCGAGGCGCCGTCGCACGGGCTCCCGATCTTCGAGTACGCGCCGGGCTCGACGGGGGCGGTCGCCTACGCCGCGCTGGGCGAGGAGGTGATCGATCGTGTCAGCAAAGCCTAGAGGCCTCGGCAGGGGCCTCGACTCGCTGCTCCCGAAGTCGGACGCCACCGTGCGGCAGGTCCCGCTCGCGCAGCTGCGCGTGTCACCCCTGCAGCCGCGGCGCCACTTCGACGAGGAGAGCCTCGCGGAGCTCACGGCGTCCATCGCCGAGAAGGGCGTCGTGCAGCCCTTGATCGTGCGGCCCCTCGACGACGACCTCGAGATCGTGGCGGGCGAGCGCCGCTTCAGGGCGGCCGAGCGCGCCGGCCTGACGACCGTCCCGGTGATCGTGCGTGCCTTGACCGACCGGCAGACGCTCGAGATCGCCATCATCGAGAACCTGCAACGGGAGGATCTCAGCAGCCTCGAGGAGGCGCGAGCGTTCAAGCGGCTGCTCGAGTTCGGCCTGACGCAGGAGGACGTCGCGCGGGCCGTCGGCAAGAGCCGACCCGCGGTGGCCAACACGCTGCGGCTCCTGACGCTGCCGGCGAGTGCGCTCGAGACGCTGGAGCAGGGCGCCATCACGGCCGGGCACGCTCGAGCGATCCTCGCGCAGGAGGCGGAGGACCGCGACTGGGCGCTGAGGCAGATCGTGTCGCGGAGCCTGAGCGTGCGGCAGGCGGAGGCGCTGCGTCGGCCGCCGCCGACGGGTCACGGGAGGCCGGCCGCCCGTGACGGCCGCTATAGCGCGCTGGAGGAGGAGCTGACGCGGCACGTCGGGTCGCGCGTGAGGATCAGCGGGGGATCACGGGGCATGCTCCAGTTGCACTTCCACGACACGGACGAGCTCCAGCGGCTCCTGGAGTTGCTCGGGTACCGGCCCTGACCGGCCGCTGTTCCACGTGGAACAGCGGCCGGTCGATCGGATGCCACGCGTGCACGAGCGGCGGCCGGAACCACCGCGGCGTGCGGTAGCATGCTCGCCGAACCGCATCCCGCTGACGCTGGAGCACTCCCGGAGGCACTCATGCAACCACCCGTACGAATCGCTGTGACCGGAGCGGCCGGACAGATCGGCTACGCCCTGTTGTTCCGCATCGCCGCTGGCGACATGCTCGGCAAGGACCAGCCCGTCATCCTGCAACTCCTCGAGATCGCGCCCGCGCTCAAGGCGCTCGACGGCGTCGTCATGGAACTGCACGACTGCGCCTTCCCGCTGCTGGCCGGGGTCGAGACGAGCGACGATCCGGCCACCGCGTTCCGAGACGTCGACGTCGCGTTGCTGGTCGGCTCGCGTCCGCGAGGCCCGGGCATGGAGCGCAAGGACCTGCTGGAGGCGAACGGCGCCATCTTCACGGCGCAGGGGCGCGCGCTCAACGACCACGCCAAGCCGACGGTCAAGGTGCTCGTCGTGGGCAATCCTGCCAACACCAACTGCCTGATCGCGATGCACAACGCCCCCGATCTCGGGCCCGCGAACTTCTCGGCGATGACGCGGCTCGACCACAACCGTGCCATCGCGCAACTGGCCGCCAAGACCGGTTCGAAGGCCTCCGACATCCGCCGCATGACGATCTGGGGCAACCACTCGAACACGCAGGTGCCGGACCTCACGTTCGCCACCGTCGAAGGTCGCGCCGCCGCGGAGCTCGTCGAGGGTGGCTGGGTCGAGGGCTCGTTCGTGCCGACCGTGCAGAAGAGGGGCGCCGAGATCATCGCCGCGCGCGGAGCCTCGAGTGCGGCCTCGGCCGCCGCCGCCGCGATCGACCACGTGCGCGACTGGACGTTCGGGACGGCGGAAGGTGACTGGGTGAGCATGGCCATCCCGTCCGCGGGGCAGTACGGCGTCACCGAAGGACTCGTCTACTCCTATCCGGTCACGGTGCAAGGCGGCGCCGCGGCCGTGGTGGAAGGCCTCACGATCGACGACGATGTGCGGACGCGCATGCAGGTGACCGAGGACGAGTTGGTCGGCGAGCGCGATGCCGTGACGCACCTGCTCTAGCGGAGGCGCCCCCGAAGGCGACGCGCCTCGCCGAGGCACGCTCAAGTCGGAACGGTTCCGAGGATGGTAGTCTCGCATCGTATGCACCGACCTCCTCATGACGCACCCGCGCGAGCGCTGGACGCCGATGGCGTTCGGGAGGTGCTGCGTCGGCACGGGCTGCGATACAGCCGGCCTCGTGAGGTGATCCTGCGCTACCTGTCCGAGCGCGATCGGCACGTGAGCGCCGAGGGCCTGTTCGGCGCCCTCAAGCGGCGAGGGGAGGACCTGAGCCTCTCGACGGTCTACCTGAACCTCGGTGTGCTCGCCCGTGCCGGGCTCCTGCGAGAGTTCGCGGGCGCAGGCGGCGAGGCCCTGTACGACTCGAACGTCAGGGACCACTACCACCTGATCTGTCGTGAGACGGGCGAGGTGCGCGACGTACCGGTTCCGTTGGTGGACGGCATGTCGCTCGGCGCCTTCCTCCAAGCGTACGTCGAGCGGGTGACCGGGTGGCAGGTCGAGGAGCCGAGCGTCACGCTGCGTGGGCGCGCCCCGGACGACGGCGGTTCCGAGGCGTCATGACGTACCGCGGCGCGGTCGCCGTCGATGTGGTGTAGCGTGCGCTGATGGCACGGCTCATGGACGGCTCATGCGTGGATCAGGCATGAAGGGGATCCAGACCGAGGAGGTCGGCCGACGCGTCGACCTCGACGGCCTGAGGGACGAGGTGAGCCGCCGCCTCACGCGTGAGCTGCCCGAGCACATGTACTATCACGACGCGGCGCATACGCTCGACGAGGTGGTGCCGGTGGCGCTCCTCCTCGCCGACGCCGAGGGCGTCGACGGTCCCGCCCGCGAGGTGCTCCTGGCGGCGGCGCTGCTCCACGACATCGGATATACCCGCACGACACACGACCACGAGGCGGCGAGCGCCGCCATGGCCGCCGAGATCTTGCCCACCTACGGGTTCGGGACGGAGCAGGTGGCCGCCGTCGAGCGCCTCATCCTCGCGACGCGGGTCGGTCACCGCCCCGAGAGCTTGAGCGAGGCGATCATCGCCGATGCGGACCTCGATGTGCTCGGCAGAGCCGACTTCTGGCATCGGAACCGCTCGTTGCAGCGGGAACTGGCGGCGCTCGGGCTCGCCCACGAGGACCGTTCCTGGGTCGAGATCCAGCAACGTTTCCTGCGCGGCCACAGCTTTCACACGGCCTCGGCCCGGGCTCGAGGAGGTGCGGGGAAGATCGCCAACGAGCGTCGGGTCGCGACGCGGCTCCGGCGGCTCGTTCGCGTGGCCGGTGCTCGCGCCGAGCGCGCGGCAGGAGCCGGGTAGCGGGTCGGCCGCGCGAGGACGAGGCAGGGCACCAGCACGCGAAAGAGGCGCGCCCAGGGTATGGGCGCGCCTCTTCCGCCGGCGACGCTCGTAGCGCCGCCATCGGGGTCGGGGGATTACTGCGGGGGCAGGATGACGGCGTCGATCACGTGCACGACACCGTTGCCGGCTTCGAGGTCGACGGCGGTGACCGTCGCGG
>SKWV01000208.1 GCA_007128755.1 Trueperaceae bacterium | reverse complement strand
GCGGTCCCGTGGAAGCAGGCGATGGTGTCGCTGCGCGTGGTCGACGTGGCGCGGCAGATCGGCGCCACGCCGATCATCCCCGGGCAGATGCACACGAGGCGCGTGGTCGACGTCTCGATGGTGGCGCGCACGGTGCGCAACATGACGCACCGGTTGCGCCCGGACGCGCTCATCGTCGCGCCCGGCGACCGCGACGACGTGCTCCTCGCCGCCTGCATGGCCGCGATCGCGGGCATCCCGCTGGCCGGCGTCGTGCTCACGGGGGGTCTCGAGCCCGAGCCCGGCGTCCTCAAGCTGTGCGAGCGGGCCTTCGCGACCGGTCTGCCGCTGCTGCGCGTCGACGCCGACTCCTACGTGACGTCGGCTCGCGCCGCGCGCGTGAACGTCGAGGTCCCCATCGACGACGTCGAGCGGATCGAGACGGTCATGGACGCCGTGGCGAGCGAGCTCGACGTGGCCTACCTGCGGCAGCGCATCGCCACCGACCGCGAACCACGCCTGTCGCCGGCGGCCTTCATGTACCGGCTGGTGACCTCCGCGCGCGAGGCGAACGCGCGCATCGTCCTGCCGGAGGGCGAGGAGCCGCGGACGATCAGGGCCGCGGCCGAGTGCTTCGAGCGCGGCATCGCGCGGTGCGTGCTGCTCGGCCGCAAGCACGAGGTGCACCGCGTCGCGGAGGCGCAGGGCATCACGCTGCCCGACGGCGTCGTGGTGCTCGAGCCGTCGGCGTCGCGGCGCGAGCGCTACGTCGAGCGCATGGTGACCCTGCGGCGCGCCAAGGGGCTCACGGAGCCGATCGCGCGCACGCAGCTCCTCGGCCCGGTGGTGTTGGGGACGATGATGCTCGAGGCGGGCGAGGTCGACGGCCTGGTGGCCGGGGCGGTGCACACCACCGCCGACACGGTCAGGCCCGCGCTGCAGTTCATCGGCACGACCCCCGACGCCAAGCTGGTGTCGTCGGTCTTCTTCATGTGCCTGCCCGAGCAGATCGTGGTGTTCGGCGACTGCGCCATCAACCCCGACCCCGACCCGGAGCAACTCGCCGACATCGCCGTGCAGTCCGCCCGCTCGGCCGAGGCGTTCGGCATCACGCCGCGCGTGGCGATGCTGTCGTTCTCGACCGGCACCTCCGGCGTCGGCAGCGACGTCGACAAGGTGCGCGAGGCGACGCGGATCGCTCGTCAGCGGCGCCCCGACCTGGCGATCGACGGGCCGCTGCAGTACGACGCGGCGACGGTGGAGAGCGTGGCGCGTCAGAAGGCACCCGACAGCGCCGTCGCCGGCCGCGCCACGGTGTTGGTGTTCCCCGACCTGAACACCGGGAACACCACCTACAAGGCGGTGCAGCGCTCGGCCAACGTGGTGGCGATCGGCCCGCTGCTCCAGGGCCTCGCGCGACCGGTCAACGACCTCTCGCGCGGCGCCACCGTCGACGACATCGTCTACACCATCGCCTTGACGGCGATCCAGGCGGCGCGGACGCGCGGTGAGGACGCGTTCGAAGCGGCGGGTCGGGCGCGGCCCTGACGTGACCGCCGGCGCCCCTCCGGAGGCCGACGCGGCGCGCCTCGTCGGGTCGCGTGACGCCGCCGGGCCGGCCAGCGCGTATCATCGCGACGCTATGCGCGTCGCCCCCACCACCCTCGAGAAGCTCGCGTTCGGTCGCGTGATCGACGCGCTCGCCGATCGCGCCTCGACGCCGCTCGGCCGCGACCGCGCGCGCACCGTGACGCCCGACATGAGCGACTTCGCGATCGAGGTCGCCTGTGAGCGCACGGAGGAGGTCCTGGGTGGCGACGACGTCCCGCTCGGTGGGGTCGAGGACGTCCGCCCCTTGGTGCAGCGCGTCCGGGACGGGCACATCCTCGACGGTCGCGAGGTGCTGCAGATCGCGTACACGATGGACGCGGCCGGGACCGTCAGGCGTGCGCTGGCGCGGGGCGGTCGGCCGCGGCTCGGCGAGCTCGCCGCGCGCATGGCCTCCTTCGACGGTCCGCTCCGGACGGTGCGGGAGCAGCTCGATCCCAACGGCGAGGTCCGCGACGACGCCACCCCCAAGCTGCGCGACGTCCGGCGGCGCTTGCAGCCCCTGCGCGGCCGCATCCGCGACCGGCTCACGCAGCTCCTCGCCCAGCATGCCGAGCACGTGCAGGACCCGATCATCACCCTGAGGCGTGACCGCTACGTGATCCCCATCAAGGCGTCGGCGCAATCGCGCGTGCCCGGCATCGTCATGGACGTGTCGGATTCGGGGCAGACGGTGTTCGTCGAACCGGCCTCCGTCGTCCCCATGAACAACGAGCTCACGGTGCTGGAGATCGAGGACCGCGACGAGGTGCGGCGCATCCTGATCGCCCTCGGTCAGCGGCTCGCCTTCGACCCCGACTTGGAGCCGACGCTCGACGCGCTCTCGGAGCTCGACGTCGCCGTCGCCAGTGCGCGCCTGGCGCGCGACTGGTCGCTCGTGCGCGCCGAGATCGCAGAGGGCGCCGCGCTGCGGCTGCCGGCCGCGCGCCATCCGCTCGTCGAGGGCTGCGTGCCGAACGACGTCCAGCTCGACGACGACGGTCGCGTGCTCGTCGTCACCGGACCGAACGCCGGCGGCAAGACGGTCTTGCTCAAGACGGTCGGGCTGGCCGTGCTGATGGCCCACGCCGGGCTGTTCGTGGCCGCGTCTCGGACGCGCGCCGACGGGCGGCCGCAGCGTGTCGGCGTGCCGCGCGTGCGGGCGGTCCTCACCGACATCGGGGACGAGCAGAGCATCGAGGCGAGCCTGTCGACGTACGCCGGGCACCTCACGAACCTCCGTCGCGTGGTCGAGGAGGCCGCTCCCGACACGCTGGTGCTGATCGACGAGCTCGGCTCGGGCACCGACCCCGACGAGGGCGCGGCGCTGTCGCAGGCCATCCTCGAGACGGTGCTGGCACGGCGCGCGGTGGCGATCGTCACCACCCACCTCGCGCCGCTCAAGGTGTTCGCGTCCCGGTGCGAGGGCGTGCACAACGCCGCCATGCGCTTCGACGTCGACGCGCTCCAGCCGACGTTCGAACTGGTCGTCGGCCAGCCCGGCCGCTCGTACGCGCTCGCGATCGCCAAGCGGATCGGGCTGGACGAGGGGCTGTTGGAGCGTGCCGCGGAGCTGCTCGGGCCCGAGGGCGCGCGGCTGGAGTTCCTGCTGGAGACGCTCGAGCGGCAGCGCGAGTCCCTGCAGCGCGAGCTCGACGAAGCGCGCGCCGCCGCCGACGAGGCGCGCGGCGACGCCGAGGTGCTGCGCGAGCAGATCGCGCGGTTGCGCGAACGCGAGGAGGAGCTGCTCGAGCGCGCGGCCGAGAAGGCGGACGAGATGCTGAAGGGCACGCTGCAGCGTGCGACGGAGTTGCGCCGGACGGCGGCGACCGATCCGCAGGCGCGCGGCCAGGCGATCGAGGCGCTGCAGGCGCTGCGCAAGGAGACGCGGGTCCTGCGCCGGCCACCGAAGGAGCGCGAGGCGACGGACACGCTCCAGCCGGGGACGCTGGTGCGCGTGGAGTCGTACGGCGCCGAGGGCCCGGTGGTGGAGGTCCGGGGCGACGTGCTGGTGGTCCAGCTCGGCCTGCTCAAGGTCGAGGTCCCCCGTCGCGAGGCGAAGCGGGTGCGGCCGCGCGAGAAGGCGTCGGCGGGCAGCCGTCGCGACGCGCCGGTGGCGGCCGTCTCGCAAGCGGTTCGTGAGCTCAACGTGCGGGGCGAGCGGGTCGAGTCGGCGCTGGAGGCCATCCGCGACTTCGTCCACGAAGCGCACGCGGTGAAGGCGCCCGCGGTGCGGATCCTCCACGGGAAGGGGACCGGGGCCCTGCGCGACGCCGTGCGGCAGTACCTGAAGCAGGAGCGGCTGGTCGAGCGCTTCGAGGACGCGGTTCCCTACGAGGGAGGGCACGGTGTGACCGTCGCCTACCTCCGCTCGTGAGCGCGCTGCCGCCGGCGGTCGTGTTCGATCTCGACGGGACCCTCGTCGACTCGCTCCCCGACATCCTGGGTTCGTTGACGCACGCGTTCGCGACGCGCGGTCTGCCGGCACCGCCGGCGCAGGAGCTGCGCGGCACCATCGGCTTGCCGCTCGACGACATCTTCGGCATGTTCGCCGACGCGCAGGAGGTCCCGGCCCTCACGCTCGCCTACCGCGCCCACTACCCGCTCACCTTCACCACCCACTCGCGCCCGTTCCCGGGCGTGGTGGGCGTGCTGCGCGAGCTGCGGCGCCGGGGCTACCGGCTCGCGGTCGCGACGACGAAGCGCACCGAGATGGCGGAGCGGTTCGTCGCCGCGATGGGCCTGGCGGACGTGCTGGATCACGTCCAGGGGACGGATGACTTCCCCCACAAGCCCGCTCCCGACGTCGTGCTGCACGCGCTCGCGGCGCTGGGCGCGCGGGGCACCTGGATGGTGGGGGACACGGTCCACGACGTCGGCGCCGGCAAGGCGGCCGGGCTCGCGACGTTCGCGTTGACGTGGGGCACGCACGACGCCGAGCGCCTCCGCGCCGCGCGGCCGGACAGGCTCTGCGACACGATCGAGCCGTTGCTCGACGCCGTCGCGCAGGACGTTCGCACCGAGTCCACGCGGTAGCATCGACCATGAACCACGATGAGCACAACGATCGCCAGTACGTGATCGAGGCGCTGGCCACCGATTCGTGGCGGATGTTCCGGATCCTGGGCGAGTTCGCGCAGGGGTTCGAGGAGATGGCCACGGTCGGGAAGGCCGTCACCATCTTCGGATCGGCGCGTCTCGCGCCCGACGACGTCTACTACGGGCGAGCCGAACGACTGTCGGGCGACCTCGCCAAGGCCGGCTACGCCGTGCTCACCGGTGGGGGACCGGGCATCATGGAGGCGGCCAACAAGGGCGCGATCGAGGCGAGCGGCAAGAGCATCGGCCTCAACATCGACCTTCCGCACGAGCAGGCCCCGAACGAGTTCCAGACGCACGAACTGCGCTTCAAGTACTTCTTCGTGCGCAAGGTGATGCTGGTGAAGTACTCCACGGCGTTCGTGGTCTTCCCCGGTGGGTTCGGGACCGTCGACGAGCTGTTCGAGGCGCTGACCCTCATCCAGACCAAGAAGATCACGCCCTTCCCGGTGTTCCTCGTGGGGGTCGAGTTCTGGCGCGGCCTGGTGCAGTGGCTCCAGGGGACGCTGGTGCGCGCGGGCACCATCTCCGAGGAGGACCTGCACCTGTTCAAGATCGTCGACGACGTGTCGACCATCCCGAGCGAGATCGACGCGTACTACACCTCGGCGAACCACGCCGGCTTCAACCTGCCCTGGTAGGGGAGGCGTCAGCCGCCGAGCCAGCCGGCGTCGAGCGCCTTGAGCACCGCCCGGGTGCGGTCGCGCACCCCCAGCTTCGAGAGCACGCTCGACACGTGGTTCTTCACGGTGCCTTCGGAGACGTCGAGCGCGGAGGCGATCTCGCGGTTGCTGTACCCGCCGGCCATGAGCCTGAGCACCTCGGTCTCGCGTGCGGTGAGGCGCTCGGGATCGGTGAAGCCGTGAGCGCCGCCGCCGATGCCCTCGAAGGCGCGGAGCACCCGCTCGGTGACGGCCGGCAGGATCATGGTGCGCCCGGCGGCGAGCGCCTCGATGGCCGCGACGAGGTGCTCGAGCGTCACGTCCTTGAGCAGGTAGCCCTTCGCGCCGGCGCGCAGGCCGTCGAGGACGGCCGCGTCGTCGTCGAAGGTCGTGAGGATGAGGCACGGCGGCGCGTCGGGCACGTCGCGTAGCGCCTCCAGCGTACCGATCCCGTCGAGGACGGGCATGCGCAGGTCGAGCAGGACCACGTCCGGCCGCAGCGCCGCGATGCGCTCGAGCGCCTCGGCACCGTCCTCCGCCTCCCCCACGACCTCGATCCCGCCGGCGAGCTCGAGCAGGCTGCGGATGCCTTGGCGGACGAGGGTCTGGTCGTCGACGATGAGGACGCGGATCACGATGGCGCCGCCCCGGCGAGCGGGATGATGGCGCGGACGGTGAACCCGGCGCCTGGAGCGCTCTGGACGTCGAGCCGGCCGCCGATCTCGTCCACGCGCTCGCGCATGCCGTGCAGTCCGTTCCCGATGGTGAGCGTGTCCGAGCCTCGGCCGTCGTCGCGCGTGCACACGTCGATCGCGTCGCCGTCGCGACGGAGGGTCACCCAGACGTTGTCGGCGTCGCCGTGGCGGATGGCGTTGGTGATCGCTTCCTGCACGCAGCGCACGATCACGTGGGCCCGCGCGAGGTCGTCCAGTACGATCTCCGCCTCGACCGCGACGTGGACGCGCGGACGCGGCAGATCGCGCACGAGCTCCTCGAGCACGAGGCGCACGTCGACGTCCCCCGTGGTGCGGAGGTCGGAGACGACGTCGCGGACGTCGGCGAGCAGGAGCTTCGCGATCACGCGCGAGCGCTCGATGGGTTGCACCGCGCGGCCGTCGGCGACGTGGCCCGCGACCTCGAGCTGGAGGTTGAGGGCGGTGAGGTGGTGCCCGACGAGATCGTGCAGCTCGCGCGAGATGCGGGCGCGTTCGCCGAGCTTCGAGGTCTCGCGCAGGAGGGCGCGGGTCGCCCGGAGCTCGGCGTTCGCCGCAGCGAGGCGCAACCGTAGGGAGCGCTCGCCGAGCATGGAGAGCGTGATGGTGGCGGTGAAGACCTGGAAGCCGCCGATCGCGGCCGCCTGCACGCCGACGAGGAGGGGATCGGACGTCGCCGCGAGCGCCGCGATCGCCGTCGTCAGCGTCTGGAACGCGATGATCCCGTAGACGACGCGCGCCTCGAGCACGTGTGCCGCGATCGCCGTGGAGAGGATGAACAGCACCGAGACGATCCCGACCTCGGGCGCGAGCATCACGGCGGCGGTCGCGGTCGCCACGACCGCTCCGACCCAGGCGGCGGGCGCGCGCCGCGTGCCGGAGCGTCCCCACGGGCCCGCGAGGGCGACGAAGAGCGCCCCGAAGAGCAGCATCGCGCCCATGAACGCGGCCTCGGTGGGTCCCGTCTCGCTCCGCCGCGTGAGCGCCACCACCGATGGGACGAGCACGGCGATCCACGTCATCACGCCGGCGAGCCATCCGTATCGCTCGGCGGAGGCTCCCGGATCGCCATCGCCATGGCCCGTCATGGTGCGAGTATAGGCCCCGCCCTGGCGCCTCACCACTGCCGGTCGTCATGCCTCGCGGGGGTCCTGGCGCGCCGCACGCGCTGTGGGCGCGGCATGACGTCACAAGACTTGACACGATGACGCGCAGGTTTTATATTCCCAGCATGACGGAGCTACGGCCCGTCGCACCCCACATCGTTCAGGAGGTCACCATGTCGCTCACTCGCTCCACCCGCCAGATGCCGGCTCGCTGGGCCGCCGGCGAGAGCCCGTTCGACGTCATCGACCGGATCTTCCAGGACGTCGGCACCGGCACGTTCGACCGCCCCGAAGGCGCGTCCTACCCGATGGACCTCTTCGAGACCGACGAGGAGCTCGTGCTCGAGCTCGCGGTGCCGGGGCTCGAGGCCGACGACCTCGACATCAGCGTCGAGGGCCGTCAACTCACGGTGCGCGCGACGCTGCCGAGCCTGCCCGACGGCGAGAAGCGCCGCTACTGGCTGCAGACGATCCCGCGCGGCGCGTTCACGCGCACCGTGCGGCTCCCCTCCGGTGTCGACACCGAGCAGATCAAGGCGCACGTCCACTTCGGCATGCTCGAACTGCGGATGCCGAAGGTGGCCGAGGCCAAGGTCCGCAAGGTCGCCATCGAGAACCGCTGAGCGGGTATCGGCCAGCGAGCGCATACCGTCGCGATGTCGAGCGGCTGCGCCCCCCGTGGGGCGCAGCCGCTCGATCGTGACGTGCGCCTGCACGCGGTGGTCCGCTCCGGCTACGGCACCCAGCGCGGCGGCAACGCCGCACGCCCGAACACCTGTCCGGCGAGCTCGAAGATCTGCGCGGGCTCCAAGCCCTGACCCAGGTAGACGTTCCCGCGCCAGATCTCCACGTGCGGGTGGGGATCGTCCTGGGTCCCCTGCGCCGCTTCGAGCGTGCCGGAGTTCCCCGTGTAGCCGACGATCTGGCCCTGCTCGATGCGCCCGCCCTCGACGACGTCGGCAGGGATACGCGTGAGGTGCGCGTAGCGGGTGACGTAGCCGCCGGCGTGCTCGACCCAGACCTGCATGCCGCGGAGCCGGTCGAGCGCGTCGGCCGGCGTGTCGAGCGACCGCCGTGACACGGCGATGACGTCCTCGTACTCGGCCATGCTCATCTCGACGTACCCGTGATCGGCGCGGATCACCACGCCCGTGGCGGTCGCCACGATCGGGGTGCCGTACTGGACCGCGATGCCGGAGACGGCGCCGTCGTAGAAGTCGAACCCCTCGTGGATGCCGTTGCGGTAGTGGCGCGGGGCGTTCGGCCAGTGGGCCGCGCGTGAGCTGATGGTGGCGCCGGGCACGGGGCTCACGTAGCCGCTCGGCCAGCCCCGCACGAACGGGTTCGCCGCCAGCTCGCGCAGGCGAGCGTAGAGACCCGACGACCGGATGACCGAGTTCTGATCGGCGTACCACATGACCCCTCTGCCCTCGGCGTCCACCACCGTCGGGTCGGCGCCGGCGTTGAGGAACAGCAGCGGCACCAGCGCCTCGCGGGCATGGAGCAGCGCCAGCATCAGGGCGGTGGTGCCGTCGGCGGCCTGCCAGTCGAGGTCGGCGCCGGAGCTCACCATCGCCTCCACCACGGGAGCGGAACCGTGCTGCGCGGCCACCATCAGCGCGCTCCGCCCGGTGGCGTCGAGCTGCGACGCGTCGGCGCCCGCCAGGAGCGCCTCCAGCGTGCCCGTCGCGTCGTCGGCCTGGAGCGACGTGAGCAGCGGCGGGACGGCCGGCGTGCGTGAGGCAGAGGAGAACGGGTTGCGCAGCAGGTCGAACTGCCAGGCGGCGACGAGGGCGGCCGCGGCCACCAAGGCAACGACGGCGAGGAGTCGGATCATGGTTCCAGGCTACCCCAGGCGTGCGCCTCGGTACCATGCCTGGTGCTCGCCGCCTGCCGCCGTGAGGCGCCGACCCTCGTTCGCATCGCGATCCCGCTCGTGCTGGCCCAGATGGCCCAGAACGGCATGAGCCTGATCGACACGCTCATGGCCGGACGGCTCGGTCCCGAGGCGCTCGCCGGCATCGCGCTCGGTGGGGTGCTCTACTTCAGCGTCACGGTGAGCATCGGGGCCGTGCTGTTCGCCGTGGGTCCCGTGACCGCGCAGGCGATCGGCGCCGGGAAGCAGGGCGACGCGGCGCGCGCGGCGCGGCACGGCCTGCTCATCGGCGCGGTGATCTCCGTGCCCGTCATGGTGCTGCTGTGGTCCATCGGACCGCTCCTCCCGCGGCTGGGTCAGGACCCGGCCACGGCCGCCGCAGCGACCGGCTACCTGCGGGCCGTGCTCTGGGGGGTCCCCGCGTACATGGTCTTCGTGGCGCTGCGAGGCGCGCTCGAGGGCCGGGGCCACACGCGACCCATCATGGTGGTCGCGTTCGCCGCCGTCGGGCTCAACGTGCTCGCCAACAACGCGTTCATGTTCGGTCGCTGGGGGTTCCCGGACCTGGGCCTGACGGGCGCCGGCGTCGCCACCTCGATCGTCTACACGGCGATGGCCATCACGCTCGCCGGGATCGTCGCGCGTGGGTACCGAACCCATCCGATCTTCGTGATCGAGCCCTACAGCCTCCGCCTCGTCGGCGAGCTGATCCGTCTCGGGGTGCCCATCGCGCTCACGGTGGGTTTCGAGATCGGCCTGTTCACGATGACCGCCCTGCTGATGGGGCTCTTCGGCCAGGCGGCGCTGGGGGCTCATCAGATCGCCATCCAGAGCGCCTCCTTCACGTTCATGATCCCGCTCGGTCTGGGCATCGCCACCACGGTGTGCGTCGGGCAGGCCGTGGGACGCGGCGACGCGATGGGCACCCGCGCGGCCGGCCTCGTCGGCATGGGCCTGGCGACGGCGGTCATGACCCTCACCGCGTTGCTGTACTGGACGGCGCCGCGAGCCGTGGTCGGGCTCTACCTCGATCTCGCCGATCCCGTCAACGCCGCCGTCATCGCGTCCGCGACGACGTTCCTGCGAGTCGCGGCGGTGTTCCAGCTCGTCGATGGGCTCCAGGTCGCCGCCATCGGCGCCTTGCGGGGGCTCAAGGACACACGCGTGCCGATGATCATCACGTTCGTGTCGTACTGGGGGATCGGCCTCACGAGCGGCGCGCTGCTGGCGTTCGCCGCCGGCCTCGGCGGCGTCGGGCTCTGGATCGGGCTGGTGCTCGGGCTCGGCGTGGCGGCCGTGTGGCTCACCACCCGCTACTGGCTCCTGGTCCGGACGCGACCCGAGGCCAGGGCGCTGCCGTGAGTGGCGCTCACGAGGCGCGCCCGCGGCGTGCGGTAGACTGCGCCCGGAGGAAGATGTGACCTTCGTCTTGATCATGACCTACGCCGCGTTCGTGCTCGCTGGCCTGACCGCCCTCTCGATCGGGTTCATCCTGTTCGGCCGCTGGGTGATCGGCACCACGCACGATCCCGACGCCGCCCACTGACCACCACCACGGCTCGTCCGCGCGCGAAGCGCCGCGGCCCGCGAGGGCCACGGCGATGAGCCGCCGGAGGGGTCCGCTGGCGCGCTTCCTCGAGGCCGACCCGCCGACGCTCGCGCTGGCGACCTCGGCCTTGCGGCTGGTGTTCCTCGGCCTCTTCGTGGCGCAGGTCGCCATCGCACTCGCGGTCGGCTCCGCCCTCGCGAGCCTCGTCCCCGCGCGCGCGGCCGCCAACGACGCCCTCGCCGTCGTGCTCCTCGTGATGGCCGTGCTCCACGTCCCGCTGGCGTGGGCGCTCGCGTACGCGGCCAAGCGTCCGGGGGGCAAGCAGGCGGCATTGTCGTCGACGGTGCTGTCGGGCGTCCTGTCGTCGGTGCCGGCGTGGTTCGCTACCTTGATGCTCATCACCGGACAACGCCCCATCTACCTGTTGCTCATCATGGTGCTGCTCAGCGTGGCCTACGCCGTCGGGTTCGTCTCGGCGGGACGGGCCGCCGTCGTCGCCGCCCGCCCGCCCGCCACGCCGCCCAGCCCGGACGCGTCGTCGTGAGGTTCGAGGCGCCCTACCGGTCGCAGCGTGCGCCCGTGCTGGCGCGCAACGTGGTGGCCACGTCGCAGCCGCTCGCTGCGCAGGCGGGCCTCGAAGCGCTCTGGCGCGGAGGCAACGCCGTCGACGCCGCGCTCGCCAGCGCGATCGCGCTCACGGTCGTGGAGCCGACCTCGAACGGCATCGGCTCCGATGCGTTCGCGATCGTGTGGGACGGCGCTCGTCTGCACGGCCTCAACGCCTCGGGCCGATCCCCTGCCGCGCTCTCGCCCGAGCGGTTCGCCGGCCTGAAGGCCATGCCGGCCCTCGGCTGGGACAGCGTGACGGTGCCCGGGGCGGTGTCGGCCTGGGCGGCGCTCTCGGAGCGGTTCGGCGCGCTGCCGTTCGAGGCGTTGTTCGAGCGCGCGGTGCGCTACGCGGAGGAAGGTTTCGCCGTCTCGCCCATCACGGCGCGCGCGTGGGCGCGCGCCGAGGCGCGCTACGCCGGGTCGGCCGGCTTCCGCGCCGCCTTCCTGCCCGAGGGCAGGGCTCCCCGGCCGGGCGAGCGGTGGCGCTTCCCGGAGCAGGCGCGCACCCTGCGTCAGATCGCCGAGACGCGCGGCGACGCGTTCTACCGCGGCGAACTGGCCGACGCGATGGTCGCCGACGCCCAGGCCGCGGGCGGGCTGCTCACGCACGCCGATCTCGCCGATCACCGGATCGACTGGCCGACGCCCGTCCACGTCGACTACCACGGCGTCCGGCTGCACGAGATCCCGCCGAACGGGCAGGGGCTGGCGGCCCTCATCGCGCTCGGGATCCTGCGGCATCACGACCTCGGCGCGCTCGATCCCGACGGCGCCGACGCCCTGCACCTCCAGATCGAGGCCATGAAGCTCGCGCTCGCCGACTCGGCGCGCTACGTGGCCGACCCGGACCATCTCGACATCGCGGTGAGCGACCTGCTCGACCCCGGCTACCTCGAGGCGCGCGCCGCGCTCATCGACCCGCGCCGCGCGGGCGACCCGGGCCACGGCACGCCCCAGGACGGGGGCACCGTCTACCTCGCCACGGGCGACGCCGGCGGGATGATGGTCTCCTTCATCCAGTCGAACTACATGGGCTTCGGATCCGGCATCGTCGTCCCGGGCACCGGCATCTCGATGCAGAACCGCGGAGCGGGGTTCGTGTTGGAGCAGGGGCACCCCAACCGCGTCGGTGGCGCGAAGCGCCCGTTCACGACCATCATCCCCGGCTTCGTGACCCGCGGGAGCGAGGCGCTGGCCGCGTTCGGCGTGATGGGGGGCTTCATGCAGGCCCAGGGTCACGTGCAGATGATCGTCCGCATGGTCGACCACGACCACGACCCCCAAGCGGCCTCGGACGCTCCGCGCTGGCGCGTCGATGCGGGACGCAGCGTCGCGCTCGAGGCCGGGCACCGCGACCACGTCGTCGCCGAGCTCGCCGCGCGCGGGCACCAGATCGCGGCCACCGCCGACGCCTCGGGCTTCGGGGGGGCGCAGCTGGTGTGGCGCGGCGAGGATGGAGCGGGGTACGTCGCGGGATCGGACCATCGCAAGGACGGTCAGGCGGTAGGGTACTGATCGAGCGCGCAGGCGCGGCCCCCGAGGCCGTCGGTCCTCGCGCCGGGAAGGAGGTCGCCCATGGCAACTGCCACGCATGGCGACACCGTCCACGTCCACTACACCGGCCGTCTCGACGACGGCACGGTGTTCGACTCCTCCGAGGGCCGCGATCCGCTCTCGTTCACGGTAGGGGCGGGTCAGGTCATCCCCGGCTTCGACGAGGCCGTGGCCGGCATGGCGCCGGGAGACACCAAGACGGTGCGTATCAACCCGGGTGACGGGTACGGCGACCGGCGCGACGACCTGGTCCTCGAGGTCCCCAAGGAGCAGCTGCCCGAGGGGCTCGAGCCCGAGCTGGGCATGGAACTGGCGCTCCGCGGCGAAGACGGCCGCCAGCTGCCGGTGCGCGTGGCCGGCGTCGGTGACGAGGCCATCACGCTCGACGCGAACCACCCGCTCGCCGGGCAACCGCTCACGTTCGACCTGACCGTGGTCGAGGTCGACTGACGGGCGAACGCCGCTCCGACGCACGCCACGACCCCGGCACCGCGAGGTGCCGGGGTCGTCTCATCGTCCGGGGCGCCCCTGCGGCGGTCGGTCAGTAGGTGTCGTACTTGTTGCGCGCGTCCTGCAACAGGTGGGCCATGTCGAGCGCCGCCGAGGTGCCGATCACGACGCAGTCCTCCGGGTTCTCCGCCACCGCCACCGGGATGTTCGTCACACGCTGGACGAACTGGTCGAAGTAGCGGAGCTGCGCGCCGCCACCCGTCATTACGATGCCGCGCTCGATGACGTCGGAGATGAGCTCCGGCGGTGCCTGCTCGAGCACGCGGCGCACCCCCACGGCGACCTTGTCGAGCGACGGGCGCAGGGCGCTCACGACGTCCTCGGTCGTCACGGTCACCGTCTTCGGCATGCCGTCGATCAGGTTGCGGCCACGGACCTCCATCATCGGCATGTCGCCGCCCGCCGGGATCATCGCGGCGCCCACGGTCCGCTTGATCTCCTCGGCGGTGCGGTCGCCGATCAGGAGGTTGTGCTTCGCCTTGATGAAGGCCATGATGTCGCGGTCGAACACGTTGCCGGCGACGCGCATCGAGGTCGAGATCACGATGCCGCCCATGCTGATCACCGCCACGTCGGTCGTGCCGCCGCCGATGTCGATGATCATCGAGCCGACCGGTTCTTCGATGCGGATCCCGGCGCCGATGGCGCCCGCGATCGGCTCCTCGATGAGCAGCGCCTTGCGCGCGCCGATCTCGTGGACCGCCTGCACCACGGCGCGCTTCTCGACCTCGGTGATGCCCGAGGGGATGCAGACCATGATGGTCGGCCGCAGGAAGCGGGCGGGGCCGGTGAGCACCTTCCGGATGAAGGCCTTGAGCATCTTCTCGGTGAGCGTGTAGTCGGCGATGACGCCGTCCGCCATGGGCCGCACGGCGGTGATGTTGCCGGGCGTTCGCCCGAGCATGCGGTAGGCCTCGATGCCGACGGCCTTGACGTCCGTGGTGCCCTTCACCACGGCGATCACGGCCGGTTCGCGGAGGACGACGCCTTTGCCTTTCACGTGGATGCGCACCGTCGTGGTGCCGAGGTCGACGCCGATCATGGCGACACGCTACCACCCGCACCCGCACCGGCGACCGGGCTGGCGGAAGGAGGCGGGTAGGATGGCGTCCATGCGGGCCGTGATCATCACTCCTGACGGGGCCGTGGCGTGGCGGGAGGTCGACGACCCCGTCACGGGTCCTCACGAGGCGCTCGTCGAGGTGCACGCCACCGCCCTCAACCGCGCCGACCTCTCGCAGCGCGCCGGCCACTACCCGCCGCCGCCGGGGGAGAGCGACGTGCTCGGGCTCGAGCTCTCCGGCGTCTTGCGGACGGTGCCCGAGGGCGATCACGGGTGGTCCGTCGGCGACCGCGTCTGCGCGTTGGTGGCCGGCGGCGGCTACGCCGAGCTCGCGCGCGTCCCGGTCGAGATGCTCATGCCGGTGCCGCGTGGTTGGTCCTTCGCCGAGGCGGCCGCCATGCCCGAGGTCTTCTACACCGCCTACCTCAACCTCGTGATCGAGGGGGCGCTGCAGCCCGGCGAGCAGGTGTTGATCCACGGCGGTGCGAGTGGCGTCGGCACCGCCGCCATCCAGGTCGCGCGCCACCGTGGCTGCGAGGTGGCGGCGACCGCCGGCACCTCGGCGAAGGTGCGCGTCTGCGCCGAGCTCGGCGCGGAGCCGGCGATCAACTACCGCGACACGGACTTCGCCGAGATCGTCCAGGCCGCGTGGGGCGGCGTCGACGTCGTGCTCGACATGGTCGGCACCGACACCTTCGCGCGCAACCTCGAGCTCTTGCGCGTGGGCGGGCGACTCGTCGTCATCGCGACCCTCTCGGGCCACAAGGCGACCATCGACCTGCGCACGCTGATGGCGCGACGCGCGCGGTTGATCGGCTCCACGCTCCGCAACCGGCCGCTGGCCGAGAAGATCGCGCTGCGCGACGCCATCGTCGCCGACCTGTGGCCGGCGTTCGAGTCGCGCACGGTCGCTCCCGTGATCGATCGGGTGGTCGCGATCGAGGACGTCGAAGCGGCGCACGAGCGGATGCGGGCGAACCAGAACGTGGGCAAGATCGTGCTGAGCGTGCGCGGTGAGGCGAGCGTGCGCGATGAGGCGAGCGTGCGCG
>SKWV01000237.1 GCA_007128755.1 Trueperaceae bacterium | reverse complement strand
CGCGACAGCCACGCCTGAGCGCGGCGTGCGAAGGCCTCATCAAAGCAGGCGAGGGTCGCGGCGGTCGGGAGCCCGAGCGCGATCTCGCTCGCCAGGTTGGGTCCCGAGAGCGCGGCGACCACCGCGTGGGGCTGCGACGCCTGCATCAGTTCGGTCATGCGCGTGAGCCGATCGCCGGCGAAGCCCTTGGTAGCGGAGATCAACGCCGGCACGGGACCCACGCGTGCGAGCAGCTCGGGCACGCTCCGGCTCGGCACCGCGACGACCACGGCGTCGACGCGATCGGTGGCCCTCTCCAGCCCGGCGGTCGGCCGCACGCCGTCGGCGAGACGGAGTTCCGGCACGTACGCCTCGTTGCGGCGATCGGCGTCGATGGCGCGAGCGTGCTCCGGCCGGCGGCACCACAGGCGCACGAGGTGCCCGTTCTCGGCGAGCAGGTGGGCGAGGACGGTGCCCCAGGCGCCCGCGCCCAGCACGGCGATCGACGCCGCCTCGTGGGCCGGCGCCCCCGCGCTCGGCGCCGTCTTCGACTCGCGCGACATGGACGAACTCTAGCAAGGGTGCTACATTGGCGCTCGGTGTCGGCGAGCGCCAGTGGCCCCCAGCCCCAGGCCGTCGATACGAGACGACGCGAAACAGCACGACGTCACAACGCACACAGTGGAGGACGCATGCCGGTCTACGTGTACCGCAATCTGACGACAGGCGAGACCTTCGAGGTCGAGCAACGCATGATCGAGCCGGCGCTCGTCGCCGACCCCGTGACCGGCGATCCGGTCAAGCGCCTGATCCAGCCGGTCGGCATCGCCTTCAAGGGCTCCGGCTTCTACGTGACCGACTCGCGCTCGAGCTCCGCGCGCAGCACCAAGGCCGCTGCGGACGGCAAGGGTGCCGCGAGCGCCGCCTCGTCGGGCGAGAAGTCCGCCGCGAGCACGAGCGACTCCGGCGCGTCCGACAAGCCTGCGCCGAGCGCCCCTCCGGTGGCGTCGAGCAAGCCGGCGGCGGCCTCGGGTGGTGCCGCGGACTGAGTCCGCGGAGCGTTCGCCCTCACGGCATGCGTTCGAACCGCACCACGTACATCACGTCCCAGAGCTTGCCCGTCAGGAAGAAGCGATCCAGGTCGGCGTCGTAGGCGATGCCGTTCAGCACCGCGTCGGGATCCGCGCGCACGCGCGCGTCGTCGGGCACCAGTGCCGACGCGTCGATGACGGCGCGGACGCGACCGTCGGCTCGCCCGATCCGCACGATGTCGGTCGTGGTCCACACGTTCGCGTAGATCTCGTCGCCGACGCAGGCGAGCTCGTTGAGCCGGCGCACCGGCGAGCCGCTGCGGGTCACGTCGAGCCGGCCGCGCACGGCGAAGGTCTCCGGATCGCGCCGGGTCAACGTCGCCGATCCGTCCGACATCCACAGGTCCTCACCGTCGTAGCACAGGCCCCACCCCTCACCGTCGTAGCGGAAGCGCCCGACGACCTCGAACGTCTCCCGGTCGTAGACGTGGGCGACGCCCTCACGGTAGGTCAGTTGGATCAACCGGTCGCCGACCTGCGCCAGGCCTTCGCCGAACTCGTGCGCGGCGAGCGGTCGCGACCTGATCACCTCGCCGCTGCGCGCGTCGACCTCGCGTAGGTCGGACCTCCCGTACCGTCCGGTGCTCTCCAGGAAGACGCCGTCGTCCCAGACCAGCCCCTGGGTGAACGCCTCGGGATCGTGCGGGAGCGTCTCGAGCACGACCGGCCGCTCGGTGACGACCGCGCGATCGCAGCCGGCCGCGACTCCCAGCAGAGCGAAGAGCGCCGCGAAGAGGACGCCGCGGAGGCGGCCGGTCACGGCGGAGAGGCGGCGCCCTGGCGGCTGGGCAGGAGCGGCGCGATGGCGTCCCACACCTGACTCTCGAGCGCCCCGGGCCCGTCTCCGGCGTCGAGCACGAGCCAGCGCTCGGGATCGGCCTCGGCCTGCGCCAGGAAGCCCTCGCGGACGCGGACGTGGAACGCGACGTCCGCCCCTTCGAGCCGGTCGAGCGTCCCACGCTCGTGCACGCGGGCCAGCCCGACCTCGGGATCGAGGTCGAACAGCAGGGTCAGGTCCGGCGCGAGACCGTCGGTCACGCGCTCGTTGAGCGACCGCACGAACGCCAGATCGATGCCGCGGCCGTACCCCTGGTACGCCACCGAGGCGGCCGCGAAGCGATCGGTGAGCACGATCCTGCCTTCTTCGAGGGCCGGCGCGATCACTTCGCGCACGTGCTGAGCACGGCTGGCGGCGTAGAGCAGCAACTCGGTGAGTGGGTCGACGCGGAGCTCGGCGTCGAGGATGACGTCACGGATGCGATCGGCCGCCGGCGTGCCCCCCGGCTCGCGCGTCACGATGGGGTCCAACGCGTCGGTCTGGAGCCGGGCCGCGAGGCGCAACAGTTGGGTGCTCTTGCCACCTCCCTCCGGGCCCTCGAAGGCGACGAACAGTCCGCGCGCCACGCTACAGCCCCGTCGGCAGCAGGATGAACTCGGTCAGGAGGCCGAACTCCTCCTGCAGCTTGTCGGCGAGGAGCTTCACGCCGACCGTCTCGGTCATGTAGTGGCCTGCGTAGAGGGCGTTGATGCCGAACTCGAAGGCGTCGTGGAAGACGTCGTGCTTGGGCTCGCCGGTGAGGAAGGCGTCGAGCCCCTCCGCCGCGGCCTCGGCGATGCTCCCGGCGGCTCCTCCGGAGATGATGCCCAGCGTCCCGACCTCGAGTCCACCGCCGGCGTGCACCAGCACCGACTCGCCGAGGTGCCGCTCGAGCGTGTCGGCGAGATCGCGCAGTCCCATCGGCGTCGGGAACACGCCCTTCACGCCGATCGTGGTGCCGCGCCAGGAGCCGAAGGGCTGCAGGTCGTCGAGGGCGAGCATGCGGCCCAAGCCCCAGTTGTTGCCCACCTCGCGATGCGCGTCGAGCGGGATGTGGGCGGCGTAGAGGCTGATGTCGTGCTCGAGGAGCGCCGCGAGCCGGCGCCGGTGCGGCCCGACCACGGCCTTGGCCGGTCCCCAGAAGAGCCCGTGATGGACGATGAGCATGTCGGCGCCGGAGCTCATCGCGGCGTCGATCGTCGCGAGGCTGGCGTCGACGGCCACGGCGACCTTCGCCACGTCGGGCGCGCCCTCGACCTGGAGGCCGTTGAGCGAGGGGTCTTCGTACGCGTGCACATCGAGGTAGGTGTCGAGCCATTCGGTCAGGGCGTCACGCTGCATGCCGATAGGGTACGCCACGCGCAGGCCGCAGAGGGTGGTCATGCTGTAGAGTCCCGCCATGGCCATCGCGCCCGAGGGCGTCCCGGAGGCGCGGCAGGAGCGGCATCTCGCGGAGTCGCCGATCGTGCCGCGAGCCTGGTCCGTGCCGGCGCCGGGGGGCAGGAGGATCGGCGGCGTTCGACTCGGTCACGAAGGCGGCCGCCGGGCGCTCTTCGTGCACGGAGTCCCGGGATCGTCCGAGAACGTCCGCTTCCTCGATCTGTCGGGGCGGGTCGCCCTGGCGGCGGGCGTCGACCTGGTGGCGATCGATCGCCCGGGGATCGGCGTCACGACGCGGCCGAAGCGCTGGGCCGTGGATCCGGCTGCGGCCGCCGTCGCCGCGGCCGACGACATGGCCCACGTGCTCGACGCACTCGCCTGGCCCGCAGCGACGGTCATCGTCCATTCCGCAGGTGCGTACGCCGGGGTCTCGATGGCGGCCCGACACCCGGACCGCGTCACGCGGCTCGTGCTGATCGCGGCGGCCGCGCCGGACATGGGTGCCGACGCATCAGCCGCCATGGACGTGGGCGCCCGGGGGTTCTTCGATCTCTGCCGAGATCGGCCTCGGTCCGCCCGATGGGTGATCCGGGCGATGCGGCTCGGTCTGACCGTGGCACCGGGTCCGGCGATCCGGTCCGCAGCTCGGAGTCTGCCGCCTTCGGACCGCGCCCTGCTCCAGGACGCGCGCGCGAGCGACGCGTTCGTCGCGATGGTGCGTCGGGCCGCCGAGCGTGGACCGCACGGTGTCGTCGCCGACGGGCGCGCCGCGCGGGGTCCGTGGCCGGTCGAGGCGTCGGCGATCACGTGTCCCGTCGACATCCATGCCGGAGACGAGGACCGGAACGTGCCGAGTGCCGTGGCGGAGGAGTGGGCGACGTGTCTTCCTCATGCCCGGATCGCGCGTTCGGCGTCGGCAGGTCACGTGTCGATCCTGCGCCTCGTGGCCGAGCAGGTCTTGGCGGCCGTCTCGTGAGGCACGTGCCGGGGCCCGCGCGCTCGCCGCGCATGGCGCCCCATCGTCTGCCCGGCCTTGACATGGGGGCGCCCGTCCGTGTACATTACTCCTTGCGCTCGCGACAGGCCCTTCGGGGTTGCGGGCCGAGATCCTTGAAAACCGATGCGTGAACGAACCTGTTGATTTCTTGTTTTGGTCGGCTCGGAACCATAAATCCGGGACGCTGGG
>SKWV01000098.1 GCA_007128755.1 Trueperaceae bacterium | reverse complement strand
TCGGCGGAGAGCACGAGCGCGATGATCATCCCGAACACCGTCTCGAGCGCGACCGACCAGATCGTGAACACCAGCGTGTCGACGGTGGCGCGGATGAAGGCGGGCGTGGTCGCGCCCAGCACCCAGCGCTTGCCGAAGGCGGAGAACTCGTACACCGAGGAGTAGCGCTGGGGCTCCCGCGGCAGCACCCGCACCCACGTCTCGAAGCGTGGCTGGCCGTTGCGCGTCTCCTGCACGCCGGTCGCGGGGTCGATCACCGGGGGCAGCTCGCGGATGGTGAGCGACAGGAGGCGCCGGTAGTTGTCGAGACCGACGTACTGGCGCTCGAATGCCTGGGTCGCGAAGCGCGCGTCGGTGACGGAGAGCACCACGACCTGGCCGAGCGGGAAGAGGGCGACGATCGCCATCACGATCAGCGCCGGGAGCATGAGGAGCCAGGCGGTGCGGGCCTCGCGGCCCGCGAGCAGCGGTCGGCCCCCGGCTCCCGGCGCCGCCGAGGAGTCGGCCGGCGTGACGGTCCTGGCCCTTCGGGCGCTCATGACGTCGCCTGCTGGCCGATCAGCGGGTCGCCCGCCGAGCGCATCCAGTCGAGCAGGCGCGCCTGGAGGTCGGCGACGCGCTCGCGGTGGGCGTCGTCGGGCGCCAGGTTCCGTGTCTCGAGCGGATCGTGGACGAGGTCGTGGAGGGCGACGCGAGCGGGGCTCCCCTGCCCGGCGGCGCGTAGGGCCCGGCCCGAGGCGCTCGCCTCCACGTCGGCGGGGAGGTAGAGGGTGTCGCGGCCGCTGTAGTCGAGGATGAGCTTGTGCGTGTCGGTGCGGATCGCCCGCATCGGCACGTAGGCGTCGTGCCAGTGCAGCTGCGCGAAGAGGTGATCGCGGACTCTCGCCGTCTCGCGGCGGAGCAGCGGTGTCAGGTCGACGCCGTCCACCGCCGCGTCGGGGGTGCCGCCGGCCGCGCGGAGCAGCGTCGGGAAGAGGTCGAGGTTCTGCACCAGGGCGTCGGTGCGGGTGCCGGGGGACGTGACGCCGGGCCAGCGGACCACGAGTCCCGTCTCGAGGCCGGCGTCGTAGAGCGTGCCCTTGGCCCGCGGGAAGGCGACGCCGTGGTCGGTCGTGAGGATCACGATGGTGTCGCCGTCCAGGCCGCGCGCCTCGAGGGCGGCGAGGACGAGGGCGACGCCGTCGTCGAAGCCCCGGACGCGGCCGTGGAAGGCGGCGACGTCGGCGCGCACCTCGGGCGTGTCGGGGAGGTACGAAGGCACGGTGACGGTGTCTGGATCGTCGTCGACGTAGCCGGGGTGGTCGAAGGGCCGGTGCGCCTCGAAGAAGCCGACGCTGGCGAAGAACGGACGGCCGACGTCGCGCTCGTCGAGCGCGCGCGCGAACGCCGGCGCCACGTCGCGCGCGACCTGGGGCCATGACGTGCCGATGCAGCGGTCGTAGCCGAGCAGCTCGCCGCGCGACGCCTCGTGCTGTTCGCCGACGAGCAGCGTGGCGTAGCCGAGCTCGCGCAGGAGGTGGGGGAGGGCGTCCTCGTGGTCGAAGAGCTTCCAGTCGAGGTGGGCGAGGCCCATCATCCCCGACTTGGTGGGGTACTTGCCGGTGATCAGCGAGGCCCGCGAGGGACTGCACTGGGGCGCGGGGGAGAACGCTCGGTCGAACGTCAGCGCTCCCCGGGCGAAGCGGTCGACGGCGGGCGTCGAGACGCCGCGTCCGTACGGGCCCATGTGCCTGCCCAGGTCGTGACCGTGGACGATCACGATGGATGGGGGGCGGTCGGTCACGCGTGATCCCTCCGCGCTCTGGGGTGGCCGGGCGTGGGCCCGGCCACCGGGGACGGTCCGTAGATCGACGTCGTGCTCAGGCGCCGGTAGGGGTCAGGGGGCGCCGGTCGCGAAGCCGGTGATGCTCTCGAGCTCGAGCTCGAGCAGGGCGAGCGACGTCTCGGCGTCGCGTCGGCCGGTCAGGACGTCGTGCACCGCCGTCCAGAAGGCGCGCGACACCTCGGTGTAGTCGCTGCCCGTGACGGTCGTGGGGCGACCGACGGCCGCCGCGAAGACGTCCTGGAGCCCGTCGAAGAAGGGGTTGCGTGCGAGCACGTCCGGGTCCTCGTAGAGGGCGGCCAGGGTGCCGGAGAACGAACCGTCGACGGCGCGGATCTTCTGCGCGTCCATGGAGGCGAGGAAGAGCGCGACCTTGGCGGCGGCCTCGGGGTTCTGGCTGTAGCGCGACACGGCGAAGCTCTGCCCGCCGAGCGTGGCCGCTGGGCGTCCGGCGTCGCCCGCCGGCAGCACGGTGACGCCGAAGCGGTCGCGGATGGCGCTGGTCTCCGCCTGGCCGGCGCCGTACACGAACGGCCAGTTGCGCAGGAACACGGCGTTCCCGCTCAGGAAGACGTCGGCCGACGTGCCCTCGATGAACCCGGTCACGCCGACGGGCGAGATCGTGCCGACCCAGCCGGCGGCCATCTCGAGCATGTCGATGGCGGCGTCGTTGTTGACGGTGATCACACGGTCGGACGAGATGATGTCGCCCGCGCCGGAGGAGACGAGCCACTCCAGGGCGTTGGTGGTGAGTCCCTCGTAGGCGTTGCCCTGGAAGACGAAGCCCCACATGTCGGGGTTGCCGGCGGCGCGCTCGCCCTCCATGATGACGGTCGCCATCTCCTCCATCTCGCGCCAGGTGGTGGGGGGTCCGGCGTAGCCGTAGCGCTCGAGCAGGTCGGTGCGGTACCAGAACATCCCCGCGCCCATCTGGTAGGGGATGGCCAGCAGGCGGCCGTCGAGCATGTAGTTGGCGACGGCGCCCGGGAAGTGGCCGTCGATCACGTCGCCGGCGCCGTAGCGCATGAGGTCGACGAGGTGCTCCTCGATGATGCCGGGCCAGATGACGTCGGTCTGGAGGACGTCCATGTCGGGCGATTGCGCCTCGAAGAACTGCAGGTAGAGGCCGAGGCGGTCGCCGCCACTGGGCGTCTCGAACAGTTCGACGCGGATGTCGGGGTTCTCGGCCATGAAGAGGTCGAGCGCCTGGCGGTGGAGCTGGAGCTCCGTGGCGACGGCGCCGACCGCGACACGGACGGTCACGCTCTGCGCCAGGGCGATCGCGCCGGCCGAGGCCAGGGCGAGCGCCGCGAGGAGGACGAGGGGACGCAACGACCAGGACATGACTGCCTCCTTCTCCCGGGGACGGTGGCGGGCGCCGCCGTGGGCTCCGGGTCCGATCCTTATGTTAATTACAGACTCTTAACTTAATACATCCGGCCCCGGAACGCAAGTGGGGTATCGTGCTGCCGGAGACATCAGTGGCCCGCGGAACCAATCTGGAGCACACGAGGGAGTACAACCGGCGCGCGGTGCTCGACGTGCTGCGGCGCGCCGCGAAGGCGTCGCGCACCGAGATCGCGGCGCGCACCGGGCTCTCGCTCTCGGCCGTATCGAGCCTCGTCGACACGCTCGTCCGGGACGGCTTCGTCGAGGCCCGAGGACGCCGCTCCACGGCGCGCGGCCAGCCGCCGATCGACTTCGCGCTGGCGCGCGACGGCGCCTTCGGCATCGGCGTGTCGCTCGATCGCGACCACGCGCTCGCGACGCTGATCGGCCTCACGGGCGACGTCGTCGCCGAGCGGCACCAGACGCTCGACGACCCCAGCGCGAGCGAGGCGGTCGACGTCGTCGCCGCCTTGACGGCCGAGCTCGTGGCCGGCCTCTCGCGCAGCGAGCGCACGCGCGTGAGCGGCCTCGGCGTCGGCGTGCCGGGCGTGATGGCGAAGGACGGCCGCGTGATCCGCATGGTGCGGCTCCCGAGCTGGGAAGGCCTCGACCTGGTCGCGGCGAGCGAGCGCGCGACGGGTCTCCCCACCACCGTCACGAACGACGCCATCGCCGCCGCCGTCGGGGAGGCGTCGTACGGCCCCCACCTGCGCGGCACCGAGACCTTCTTCTACGTGCTGTTCGCGCTCGGCCTGGGCTCCTCGCTGGTCATGCACGGCCGCCCGCACCGCGGGTTGTGGGGCGTGACCGGACGCTTGGGCCACATCCCGGTCGATGGCGCCGGCCCCGCCTGCCCCGCTTGCGGGGGCCGCGGCTGCCTGTCGCTCTACGCGTCGGTGGAGGCCCTCGCCGAGCGCCTCGAGGCGGCCGGCGCCGTCCCGCGCGGGCCGCTGACCGCCTCCCTCGACACCATCGCCACGCGCTTCGCCGACGGCGACGCGATCGTCGACGACTGGATCGACGAGGCCGCGCAGGCGCTCGCGCGAGGGCTGGTCGTGCTCGAGAACCTCCTCGATCCCGACGCCTACGTGTTCGACGGCAGGATGCCGCGCGACGTGCTCGCCGCGCTCGTGCGTCGCACGGAGGAGCGCTACCTGGCGCAGCGGCGCGCGGGCGCCCCCGAGCGCCGGCTCCGCCTGCTGACGGGCGAGCGCGGAGCCGGCGCCGTCGCCTTCGGCGCCGCG
>SKWV01000038.1 GCA_007128755.1 Trueperaceae bacterium | reverse complement strand
TGGCTGTCGAGGCTCGCGGCCTACCTGCTGACGGGGGATCCCGAGCAGGTCGCGATCGCCTTCCGCAAGGCGACCGTGGCCACGCTCGAGGGGCGGCCGGCGGCCGGGGCCATGGCGCTCGTCGGCCTCGTGCCGATCCACGTCGCGCGCGCCCTGCTCGAGGCGCCGCAGGAGGGCGGCGCCCCGGACTGAGTCCAGGGCGCCGCCGTGACGGGCGCGGGCGTGACGGACGCGGGCGCTCGCCCTAGATCAGCAGCTGCAGGAGCTGGTGCTGGAAGAAGAGCACCACCAGGCCGAACACCGTGTTGCCGATCAGGAACGACTGCACCAGCGCGAACGGATCGCGCTGCGCGGCCACCGGGTGGAAGTCCACCACCACGAACGCCAGGATGAGCGCCGCGAACATGCCCTGTGCGAACCCGCCGACGAGCCCGAAGAGCGGGTAGAACAGGTGGATCTCGGTCGGGAAGTCGCGCAGCACGCGGTAGTCGGGCGTCGCGAAGGTGCCGCTCATGAACATGAGCGCGACCCAGCCGTACCAGGCCGCGAAGACGATCCCGCCGGCGGCCAGGACGAGGCCGCCGATGACGCGCGCCTGCGCGTCGATGCGCCTGGTGAAGAACGAGCCGAGGGTGCCGAGCGTGTCGTACGCCGGCCGGCCCCACGCCTGCGGCGCGTAGAGCGACGCCAGCATGAGCATGGTGCCGAACAGGCCGGTGAGCACCGAGGTGAGCGTGAGCGGCAGGATCATGTCCACGTCGTCACCACAACCTGAAGCCGGGCACCGGCTGCTGGTTGGCCATCATCGAGTAGAGCGACGGACCGTAGGCCACCAGCACCAGGAAGGCGGCGAAGAGGAACCAGACCCGCAGGTTGTCGAGCATGGCGATCACTCCCTCGCGCCTGAGCTGGCGCGTGCCGGCGAACGGCACCTCGGGGACCTCGGAGGGCGCCAGGCGAGCGCGCGAGAAGACGGTCCCGAAGATGACCGTGAAGTAGAGGAAGATCGCCACGAGCAGGATGGCGCCGGAGAGCGAGGTGATGGCCATCGGCACCGACGCGTTCATGTACGCCTCGGCGTACGCGGCGGGCAGGTTGCTGATGTGCGCGCGGCGAGGCACGCCGAGGATGCCCTGCCAGTGCATGCCGAGGCCGAAGACCATCATGCCGACGAACCACGTCCACGCCGACCAGAGCGCCATGCGCGGGCGATAGAGCGGCTTGGCGAGCAGGTGCGGGAAGAGCCAGAAGGTGATGCCCATGAACGTCAGGGTCACCGCGGTGCCGATGGTGAGGTGGAAGTGGCCGGGGATCCAGGCGGTGTTGTGGACGAGCATGTTGAGGTTGAACGAGGCGTTCACGATGCCGCCGGCGCCGCCGAAGATGAACGAGATCATCGCCAGCACCTGCGCGGTGAACGAGGCGTTCTTCCAGGGCAGGGCGCCGATCCAGCCGATCACGCCCTTGCCGCCGCGGCGGCGTGCGCCGATCTCGAGCGAGGCCGCCACCGTGAACGCGGTGAGCAGGCTGGGGATGCCGACGAACATCGTCAGCATCGAGTGCACCATCTTCCAGGCCACGGGGATGCCGGGGTCGGTGAACTGGTGGTGGAAGCCGACGGGCGTGCTGAAGAGCAGGAACATGATGAAGGCGAGGCGGGCGAGCGGGTCGCTGGCGAGCTCGCCACCGGCCTGCTTCGGCACGAGCGCGTACCAGCTCACGTAGGCGGGCAGCAGCCAGAAGTAGACGATCGGGTGGCCGGTGTACCAGAACAGGGTGCGCGCCAGGAGCGGATCGACGCCGTCGCGCCAGCCGAGCGACCACGGCAGCAGGAAGAACACGACGGAGACGACGATGCCGAGGCTCGCCAGGATCCACATCGCGAAGGTCACGGCCGACATGTAGGTGACGATGGGGGTGGCGAGGCCGGGGTTGCGCGCGCGCCACACCGCGCGCATGCGCAGCACCTCGACGGCGATCATCAGGCTCGCCACCACCACGAGCGCCAGGCCCAGGTAGAAGCTCCAGTGCCCCTGCAGGGGCGGGTAGAAGGTGTAGAGCACGGTGCTGGTGTTGGAGAGGATGCCGGCGCCGGCGATCACCAGCCCGGCCACCATGACGGCGAAGGCCGACCACACCCAGCGCATGGCGGGGCTCATGCCGAGCTCGCGCGCCGGCAGGTAGAGGAGCAGCCCGGAGATGAAGAAGGTGGTGAACACGAGCGCGTTGAGCACGCCGTGGAGCGTGAGGCCCTGGTAGTACGAGCGCAGGAACGGCACGTAGCCGTAGAGGTCGATGCCGCCGTAGTTGAGGGCCTGCAGCGGGCCGAGGAGGGCGCCGACGAGCAGCGCGATGAGCCCGGTGCTCAAGAAGGCGAAGGTGACGCGCTTGGCCGGCGCGAGGTCGACGGTCGTCGCCGGGTCGACGGGCGGCGCGACGACGGGCGGCTGCCCGAGGGGGATGCTGCTCGGTGGGATCGCGTCGCTCATCGGCCGATCACCTCACGGCGCGACGTCAGCACGTCGCTCGGACTCCAGCCCTTGCCGCGCTCGGCGGCGATCTCGTCGACCGTGTACGGCGTGACCTCGGGGCCGCCCAGGTCGAGCACGTGGTTGAGGATGCCGGCGATCTGCGCGTCACCCAAGTGGCCCCAGGCGGGCATCACGCCGTTGTAGTCACGACCGGCCACGTTGATCGGGCCCTGCAGCCCGTAGAGGATGGCGTCGATCAGGTAGCTCCGATCCTCGGCCGCGAGCTCGGCGCTGTGGGGCGCGACGGGCGGGAAGGCGCCCGCGATGCCGGCGCCGCCGGCGCCGTGACACGAGGCGCAGTTGGCGGCGTAGAGCGCGGCGCCGTCGACCTGGTCCGCCGTGGCCGCGGCGGCCACCATGGGCACGCTCGCGGCCGTGCGGCCGAACTGCGATGCCGACACGACCTCGATCTCGCCCAGCATGTTCTGGTGCCCGATGCCGCAGTACTCGTTGCACACGACGCGGTACGTGCCGGGCCGCGTGAAGGTGTAGCGCAGCACCGCGATCTCGCCGGGGATCACGATCACGTTGAGGTTCGTGCGATCCACCTGCCAGCCGTGGATGACGTCGCGCGCGGTGAGGTAGAAGGTGACCTCGGCGCCGAGCGGCACGACGATGCGCTCGGGGCTGAAGCTGAAGGCCTGGGCGACGAGGCTCACCTGCACCTCGGTGGGTGAGGTGACGCGGACGCCCGGCTCGGCGAAGATCGCCGCGGCCAGCAGCGTTTCCGGCGTGCCCCGCCCGGCGACCTGGGCGATGTGGCCGCCCTCGGTGGCGAGGCTGAAGGCGATGAGGATGACGAACATCAGCGACATGAGTCCGGAGAGCGCGATCCAGCGCCGCTCCCACTTCGCGATCTGGTCGTGGTGGCGGTCGTCCACCTCAGCTCCTGGCCACGTTCAGCACGTACATGCCGAACCACAACACCAGGATCGTGACCATCAGGAAGCCCGTCACGGCGATGGCGCCCAAGGGCTTGCCATCGTCCTGCGTCTCCTGCGCCTCGTCCGCTCGTCGGTCCTCGTCCACGTGATGCCTCCTGGGGGTCGCGCCGGTCCTGATGGGTGGGGTCGTGCGGCATGCGCCGCGCGCCTCGCCATCGTACGGCTGCGGCCGAGCCTACGGAGCGGGGCAGCAGCGACCCGTGGTGCGAACTCCTACACGGTCGTAGGAGAATCACGGACGAACCAGGCCTCGCAGCGGGCCGCGCTGGCGGGCATGATGGGGGTATGACCCATCCCGAAGCGCTCCCCCGACTCGTGATCGCCGGCGCCGGAGGCGTCATCGGCCGGCACCTCCTGGCCGCCACGCACGGTCGCTACGAACGGGTGGTGCTCACGCGCGGCCGGACGCGAGGCGACGGCGTCACGCGGGTCGTCTGGAACCCGCGCGCGGCCGCGCTCGGCGACGAGGCCGGCCTCGAGACCGTCGCGCGCGCGCTCGACGGCGCGGCGGCCATCGTCAACCTGGCTGGATCCTCCATCTCGGCCGGCCGGCTCGACGAGCGGCACGTGGCGCGGCTCCGCTCCAGCCGCGTCGAGGCCGGCGCCACCCTGTCGGAGGCCGCCCGCCGCTGCGAGCAGCCGCCCCCCGTCTGGTTCCAGGCCTCCGGCACCAACGCCTACCTCGACGCCGGCGAGCGCGAGATCGACGAGTCGGGGCGGATCGACGCCACCACGCCGTTGGGCGAGGTGGGCGTGGTGTGGGAGGCCTCCGCCACGCCGCCCGAGGGCACGCGCGTGGTGATCGGGCGCCTCGGCATGGTGCTCGCCCCCGAGGCCGAGGCGTGGAAGAGGCTGTTGCTGCCGATCCGCCTCTTCGTGGGCGGCCCACTCGGGAGCGGTCGCCAGTGGTGGCCTTGGGTGCACGTCGACGACGCGGTCGGCGCGATCGTGTGGCTCATCGAGCAGCCGCGGGCGCACGGCGTCTACAACATCGTGGGCGAGCC
>SKWV01000076.1 GCA_007128755.1 Trueperaceae bacterium | reverse complement strand
GCGGTCAGCGCGAGGTGGAGCGCTCCACCCACCGCCGCCGCGCGTCCCGCTGCTTCGGGATGGCGGCGTTGCACTCCGGCACCCGCCCGTGGCGGACGGCGAACGCCGCCAGCAAGTCCGCCTCCTCGGCCTGCGGCACGCGGCTGTGGCGCCAGCGCCAGTAGACCGCGCGCTCGGCCACGCAGCCCCCGCGCGCGAGGTGCTGGCGCAGCCGGTTGGGCACGTCGGTGGCCGACTGGCCGATGTAGATGATCCGCTTGTCGGCGTCGGCGAGCTCGTACACGCCGGGCATCGCGTCACGCCCGCGCGGGGCGGGGAGCCGCTCGACCTTCCTCCAGCGCGCGGCGATCGGCACGCTAGACCTCGTACCCGAGCTCCCGCAAGGCGTCGCGATCGTCACGCCAGTCGCGGCGCACGACCACCTCGAGGTCGAGGTAGACGCGCCGCTGCATGAACAGCTCGAGCTGTTTGCGGGCGGTGCGGCCGATCTCCTTGATCATCGCGCCGCCCTTGCCGAGCACGATCGGCCGGTGGCCCATCTTCTCGACCCAGATCTCGGCGTGCATGTAGACCGGTTGATCGCTCCCCTCGGGAGGGTCGTCCCACTCGGTGACGTTGACGGCCACGGCGTACGGGATCTCCTGGCGCAGGTGCGTCATGGCGCTCTCGCGGATGAGCTCCGACGCCCACGTCTCGCGCGACTGGTCGCTGCGCACGTCGCCCGGGAAGAAGAACGGGTTCGACGGCAGCAGCTCCAGCAGGTCGTCGCGCAGCGCGTAGACGGCCTCGGGGTCGTTCAGGGCGGAGATCGTGATCACGCGCTCGACCTTCGGCGCCAGGTCGCGATAGAGGTCGAGCGCCTCGTCGGGGTACTTGGCGGCGTCGACCTTGTTGCCGACGAGCCAGATGCGCGCCTCCGGCCCGATGCCGCCCAGCATGCGTGCGACGTCCTTGTCCTCGTCGCCGGGCGGCCGCCGCAGGTCGACGACCCAGAGCACGACCTCGACGTCGATGACGCTGTCGCGCACCGCCTGGTTCATCGCGCCCGACAGCGCCGTGCCGCCACGGTGGTACCCGGGCGTGTCGAGGAACACCAGCTGCCGATGCTCGACGGAGTAGATCCCGCGCACCCCGCGCCGCGTCGTCTGCGGCTTGTTCGTGATGGGCGCCACCTTGACCCCGAGGATCGTGTTGAGGAGCGTCGACTTGCCGACGTTGGGCTTGCCGACGATGGCGACGAATCCGGCACGCGTGGGGACGCCGCCCTCCGGCTGGAAGGGCCCGTCGCTGAAGAGGTCCTCGTCGCTCGCGCCCTCGGTCGCGAGAGGCTCGGATGGCGCGTCGTCGGCACCGGCCTCGACGGCCGGGGCTTCGTCGCTCGGGGTCGCAGGCCCAGCCTCGGGACCAGCGCCGTGCTCGTGGGTGGGTTCGTCCTCGTGGTCGGGGCGGTCGTGCTCCAGGTGATCGCGATCTGGCATGGCGGTCCTTTCCGTTTCCTCTTGGCGGGGCGACATCTTGGCTCACGGTACCCGGCTCGGGCGACGCGCACGTCGTGAGCACGTCGAAGCCCGGTCCCCACGAGAACGGGGGCCCTCGAAAGGGCCCCCGACGTGCGTGTGGTTGCGGGGACAGGATTTGAACCTGTGACCTTCGGGTTATGAGCCCGACGAGCTACCAGACTGCTCCACCCCGCGGCGAACGCAAGAGCAAGTGTACCCGTCCGGCGCGGGGCGTGTCAACCGAAGGCGGACGTCACGACGCGGCGGCGCGTCCCCTTCAGCGCACCAGACCCACCACGAGCGGTGGGCGCTCGGCCTCGCCCGCCTCGGCGATCGTCGCGGCACCCGCGAGGGCCGCGAGGGCGCCCTCCAAGCCGCGGCCGCCCCGGTGGTGGAGCGTCAGGAGCGTGTCGCCGGCCGACACCGCGTCGCCGACCTTCGTGTGCACGGTCGCGCCCACGCCGAAGTCGATCGTGTCGCCCTTCTGGCGCCGGCCGCCGCCGAGCCGCGCGACGGCGAGGCCGATGCGTTCGGCGTCCAGCGCGCGCAGCACGCCCCCGTCCCTCGCGCGCCACGGCTCGGCGTCGGGAGCGACCTCGAGGGCGTCCAAGGCCGACACGTCGCCGCCCTGCGCCGCCACCCAAGCCTCGAAGCGCGCCAGCGCCCGGCCGTCGTCGAGGGCCGCGGCCACCTCGGTGCGGCCGGCCACCAGGCCGGTCGCTTCCAGCACCTCGGTGGCCAGCACCAGCACCAGCTCCCTGAGGTCGGGCGGTCCCTCACCGCGCAAGGTCGCCAGCGCCTCACGCACCTCGAGCGCGTGTCCGACGGCCGCGCCGAGCGGCTCGTCCATGTTCGAGAGCACCGCCCGCACGTTGCGGCCGGCGTGGCGCCCGATCGCCACCATGGCGCGAGCGAGCGCGCGCGCCTCCTCCTCGGTCTTCATGAACGCGCCGTGCCCGATCTTCACGTCGAGCACGATGCTGCGGGCGCCGCCGGCGAGCTTCTTGCTCATCACGCTCGAGGCGATGAGCGGCACCGACGCCACCGTGCCGGTCGCATCACGCAGGGCGTAGAGCAGCCCATCGGCCGGTGTGAGGTCGCCGCTCTGCCCCGTGATCGCCACGCCGACGTCGCGCGCCTGGCGCATGAAGCGCTCCTCGTCCAGGGTGGCGACGAAGCCGGGGATGCTCTCGAGCTTGTCGATCGTGCCGCCGGTGTGGCCGAGACCCCGGCCCGACATCTTCGCCACCGTCGCCCCCAGGGAGGCGACGAGCGGCGCGAGCACCAGCGTCGTCTTGTCGCCGACGCCGCCGGTGGAGTGCTTGTCGACGGCGTGCTCGAAGGCGCTCAGGTCGAGCTGGTGTCCCGAGGCCGCCATGACCTCGGTGAGGTCGGCCGTCTCGCGTTCGCTCATGCCGCGCCAGCACACGGCCATCAGCCAGGCGGCGACCTGGTAGTCGGGGACCTCGCCGCGGACGTAGCCGCCCACGAAGGCCGCCAGACGTTCGCGGCTGTGGGCCTCGCCACGGCGCTTCTCGAGGATCACGTCGACGGGATCGAGGGTGGGGGGCATGCCCCATGCTACGAGTCGGCGGGCCCCGTCGTGCCGTGCCTCGCCCGGCCGAGGTGGGCCAGCGCGGCGCGCGCCTCCGCCAGCTCGTCCCAGGCGATCGTCTCCTCGCCGCGCTCGAGGGTCCGCTCGTGACCCTTGCCGCACAGCAGCACGACGTCGCCCGCACGCGCGGCGCCCACGGCCCTCCGGATCGCCTCGCGGCGGTCGCGGACCCGGAGGAAGCGCTCTCCCTCGCGTGCGCCGGCCGCCTCGGCGCCGGCCGCCATCGTGGCGAGGATGGCGTCCACGTCTTCGCTGCGGTGGTCCTCCTCGGTGAAGATCGCCAGGTCGGCGCCGGTGACCGCCGCCTCGGCGAGCGGCACGCGCTTGCCGGGATCGCGCTCGCCGGCCGCGCCGATCACCACGATCCGCCGGCCGCCGGGCTCGGGGTGCACCGCGGCCAACGCCTTGGCCAGCGCCGGTCCGGTGTGGGCGAAGTCCACGATCACGGTCACGGGCACCGCGCCGGCCACCTGCATGCGGCCCGGCACGCCCGCGAACGACGCCAGCCGCCGCACCCCCTCTGCCCACGGCAGCCCCTGCGCATGGGCCGCGGCCAGCGCGGCGAGGGCGTTGTGGACGTTGAACGCGCCGACCATCGGCAGCGTCACCTGGTGGTGCTCACCCCCCGGCGCCACCAGCTCGAAGGCGATGCCGGCGGCGCCGAGGCGGACGTCGACCGCGCGCACGTCGGCTCGGGGGTGCTCACCGTACGACCGCACCGCGCGCGCCGCGGCCGCGAACGCCTCGAAGGAGGGATCGTCGCGGTTCAGGATCGCCAGGGGCGAGCGGCGCATCAGCGTCAGCTTGGCCTCGCGGTAGGCCTCGAGCGTGCCGTGGTCGTCGAGGTGCTCGGGGCTGAAGGTGGTCCACACGCCGAGCGCGTAGGCGACGTGCTCGAGGCGCTGCAGCGCGAACCCGTGCGAGCTGGACTCCACGACCGCGCTCGTGGCGCCGGCGTCCCGCATCGCCGCGAGCATCGCGTGGACCTCGGTGGCCTCGGGCGTGGTGAAGTGACCGGGCAGCGTCCGCTCCTGCCGGCCGATCCTCACGCCGGTGCTGGCCAGCAGCCCGGCGACGGGCGCGGTGTCGTCGCCCTGGAGCAGGTGGTGCAGCATGGTCGCGGTCGTCGTCTTGCCGTCGGTGCCGGTGACGCCGATCGTCCGGAGCGCTCGCGACGGGTGGTCGTGGAACGCGGCCGCCAGCGCCGACGTCGCCCACCGGTCGTCCGGCACGCGCACGTACGGGACGTCGCTGCCGGGCACGCGCGTCTGGTCGCGCGTGCCGACGACGCAGACGGCGCCCGCTGACAGCGCCGCGCCCACGAGGTCGTGCGCGTCGACCCGGCGCCCGACGCGCGCGACGAAG
>SKWV01000437.1 GCA_007128755.1 Trueperaceae bacterium | reverse complement strand
GGCCGCGGTGGAGCGGTTCCTGCACGCCTATCAGGAGGGGAAGCTGGCGCAGCTGGCGAGCGGAGCCGTGCGGGTGTTCCCTCGCACCCATGAGCTCCTGGCGGCGCTGCGCCGGGCTGGTGTGAAGCTCGCGGTGGCGACCTCGACGCTCCGGGAGCTCGCGTTCGAGCGGTTGGAGCATCACGATCTCGTGACGCGCTTCGACCACATCGTCACCGGCGACCAGGTCGTGCACGGCAAGCCCGCGCCCGACATCTTCCTGCGCGCCGCCCACGCCCTGGCCGTCACACCGAGCGACTGCATCGTGGTCGAGGACTCGGTGGTCGGCGTCGCGGCCGGGCGCTCCGCGGGGATGACCGTGTACGCCATCGCCGTGACCTTCCCGGAGGAACACCTCGCGGAGGCCGATCGCGTCTTCGCCGACATGGCCGCACTCGAGGCGCACGTGGTGGCCGAGCTCGAACCCGTGACCTCGGAGCCGCGTCGCTGACGACGTCCGCAGGCGCCAGCGCCCCACCACGGCGGGTCGCCGTCCTCGCGCCGCTGTGCGAGTTCCGAGAGGCGTACGGGCGCACCATGACGCATGGACGCCATCGAGCACGGGTCGCGGTCGATCGGATACGACCAGGCGACCGTCGTCGTCGAGATCACGGCCCCGGTACCACGCGAAGAGGTCGACGCCATCGCGAAGCGGCTCGCGGAGCGGCTCGGGCTGCCGGCGCGCCGCGTGCGCCGACTCCTCGACGGTCGGTTGGGGCCGGTCAGCAAGCCGGTGCGGCCCGAGAAGGCCGAGATCCTGCGGCGGGTCTTCGAGCAAGAAGGGGTATCGGTCGTCGAGCGCCCGGCGGGTTCCGACGAGTCGATCGCTCACGGTTCGTCGCCCCGGCCTCGACCCGCCGACCGGTCCGAGCCGGTCGGCGCGGGCTCCGCGTGCCTCTCGAGGGCCGACGACGACGAGCTTCCGGACGCCGTCGTCTCCGCCAT
Source organism: Trueperaceae bacterium (assembly GCA_007128755.1). Classification (GTDB taxonomy): domain Bacteria; phylum Deinococcota; class Deinococci; order Deinococcales; family Trueperaceae; genus SKWV01. The sequence goes on along the minus strand of SKWV01000437.1, from coordinate 3,507 downwards.
GCTCTTCGGCATGGTCGCCATCGCGATGGCCGAAGGTCGGTCGACGGAGGCAGAGCTTCACGCCGTGCGGCTGGCGCTCGAGAGCATGACGGGCACCGACGTGGGACTCGAGCGCGTGGCAGCCCTCGCGTCATCCAAGGGTGCCGGTGACCTGCTCCGAGCACACGCCATGGTGGCAGCGCTGGCGCCGACGCTGACGGAAGGGCAGAGGTGCGCCGGCATCGCTACGTTCCGCACGGTGGCGGACGCCGGCACCCCCTCGCCCGGCAAGGCCGAGGCGGCGAGCGTGCTATCGGCGGCACTCGCTGCCCTGACGGACGCCGGCTGACGAGGTAGAGCCCTCCGGTTCCGTCGTGGTCGATACTGGCCCGCCGACCCAGGAATGGGCTACCCTGGCACATCCCCTGGCGATCGCGTCGGCAACCTTGGCTGCCGCGATGTCGCCTCGACTTCGACCATGCCGCCCGTGCGCCGAATGATCGTGCGCCCCGGCCGTGGTGGACTCAGGCACCTGGGGATGAAGGAGGCACGATGCACCACATCGCCCGGAAACCACTCAGATCGCTCGCCCTCGCCGTCGCCGCCATGGCGCTCGCGTTCGGCACGCTGGCGCACGCCCAGGAGACGCCGAACGTCGGCGGCACCCTCACCGTCGGCTACCACAACTCTTTGCAGGTGCTCGACGTGATGGGTACGACGTCCACGCGCGACGAGATCTGGCAGCTCGTGTTCGAGCCCCTGATCACCATGGACGCCAACCTCGAGCCGGCTGGCATCCTGGCGGAGTCCTGGACCGTCAGTGACGACGGTCTCTCGTGGACGTTCGCGCTCCGTCACGGCGTCACGTTCCACGACGGCCAGCCGATGACGGCAGCCGACGTCGAGGCGTCGTTCGAGCGCCTCATGACCATCGGCGCCCGCCGCGGCGAGTTCGATCGCATCACCAGCATGGAAGTGGTCGACGACCACACCGTGGTGTTCCACACCGACGGTCCCTGGGGCGCGTTGCCCGAGACGTTCTCGATGCCGTCGGGCGCCTTCGTCGTGCACCCCGCCTGGGTCGTTGAGGAGCTCGGCGAGGACCTCATGGGCATCGTCCAGGTCGACCTGATGATCGGCACCGGCCCCTACCAGGTCGTGGAGGTCGTCCCCGGCGAGCGTCTCGTCTTCGAGCGCTTCGACTTCTACACGCAGCCGACGGGTGAGCCCAGCGGTTGGGCCGGCCCGCGCGGTCAGTACGTCGATCGCATCGAGGTGCTGCCGATCACGGACGAAGCGACCCGTTCGCTGGCGCTGTTCGCCGGCGAGGTCCACATCGCCGATCAGCTGCCGCCCGAGGACGTCGCCCGCATGGACGCCGACCCCGGCACCGTCGGCATCTACCGTGAGCCCGGCCGTCGCACCTACCTGAAGTTCAACGACAAGCAAGGCCCGTTCACCGACCTCAACCTGCGTCGGGCCGTGCAGGTCGCCATCGACCTCGAAGAGGCCATGTTCACGCAGGGGCCCGAAGAGGCCTGGCGCGTGAACCCCTTCCTGCGCTTCCAGGAAGGCCAATGGATGTGGGACGGCGAGCTCCTCGAGGAGTACTTCCCCGCCGACCTCGAGCGTGGCCGGCAACTCGTCGCCGAGTCCGACTACGACGGTGAGGTCATCCGCTACCTCACCCGGACGGACCTGACCGACGTCTTCCGCCCCACCACCGTCATCCTCGAGCTGCTCCGCGACCTGGGCCTGAACGCCGAGCTCCTGGTCGTCGACGGCGCGACGTTCTCGTCGATCCGCCGTGATCTCTCCACGTGGGAGATCAAGAGCGCGGGCGGCGGCTCCGTGGTGCCCCTGTCCTACCTCGACGCCAGCGGCATCGATCGCAACGGCGAAGACTGGGCGTGGGTCACCGAGGAGTGGCACGAGCAGCTCGACATCATCGCGACCGACCTGGACGACGAGAACCGTCGCGAGGCGGTGCTCGAGCTCAACCGCATCGCCGCCGAGGCGGCCGGCGAGATCTGGCTCGGCGACATCTTCTCCGTCGTCGGCGTGCGCTCCAACGTCCAGAACGCGCCCGACTGGCACTACATGCGCCTGTTCGACGTGTGGCTCGACTGAGTCACGCCGCGTGAACCGGCCGCTTCGGCACACGCACATCGAGCCGATGACGACCGTCGGGGTCCACCGCACACACCCGTGTGCGGTGGACCCCGTCCCCGAGAGAGGACCCCACGTGCCCTCCCGCTCGCCCGCCAACGGTGTTCCCCGAGGTCGAGAACGCCCGTGCTGACCTTCATCATCCGGCGCCTGATCGTGACCATCCCCGTCGTGCTCATGGTCGGCATCGCCGCCTTCTTGCTCGTCCACCTCACCCCCGGCGATCCCGCCGAGTTCTTCCTCGACCCCGACGCTCCCGTCGAGGAGGTCGACCGCATCCGGGCACGCCTGGGCCTCGACCAACCGATCCCGGTGCAGTTCGCCCTCTGGTTCGGCGGCGTCCTCCAGGGCGATCTCGGTACGTCGTTCCATGAGCAGCGGCCGGTGATCGACATGTTCGTGCGCGCCTTCCCGCCGACCCTCTATCTGACCTTCACGAGTCTCCTGCTCGCTATCTTCATCGCGGTTCCCATCGGCATCTTCTCGGCCATCAGGCAAGACAGCCTGCTCGACCGCTTCGCGACGGTCTTCGTCCTCATCGGCGTGGCGACCCCGAACTTCTGGCTCGGGCTGCTGCTCATCCAGCTGTTCGCGGTGCAGCTCGGTTGGCTGCCCGCTCAGGGCTTCGTGCGCCCCGAGGTCGACGTCTGGCGGAGCTTCCAGTCGCTCATCCTCCCCTCGATCGCGCTCGGCTACTCAGGTGCCGCCCTGATCGCCCGCATGACGCGCTCCGGCATGCTCGAGGTGCTGCGCCAGGACTACGTCCGGACCGCGCGCGCCAAGGGGATAGACGAGAACCGCGTCAACTACGTGCACGCGCTGCGCAACGCCTTCAACCCGATCCTCACGGTGATCGGCCTCGCGGTCGTCTCGCTGATCTCCGGCTCCCTGGTGGTCGAGCTCGTATTCAACTTCCCGGGCATCGGCCGGCTCGTCGTGGACTCGGTCTTCCGGCGCGACTACCCGGTCATCCAGGGCTCGCTGCTCCTCATCGCGGGCCTCACGATCCTCGTCAACCTCGTCGTCGACCTGCTCTACGCCGTGACCGACCCGAGGATCCGCTATGACTAAGGTGACGCGCGTCCTGTTCCGCAACCAGCTGACGACGATCGGGACGGTGCTGACGCTCCTCACCATCCTGATGGCGGCGTTCGCGCCCTTCATCGCCAGCCACGACCCGTTGCGGACCAACGTCCGTAACCGGCTCCAGCCGCCGAGCGCCGAGCACTGGATGGGGACCGACGACGCCGGCCGCGACATCTACAGCCGCGCCATCTACGGCGCGCGGGTCTCGGTGCGCGTCGGGTACTCGGTCGTCGCGCTCACCACGCTCTTCGGCCTCATCATCGGCGTGGCGGC
>SKWV01000082.1 GCA_007128755.1 Trueperaceae bacterium | reverse complement strand
TCCGCTCGAGCGGCAACCAGGTCACCATCACCACCACCCACACCCTCGCCAGCAACACCCTCGACCCGAAGTACTTCACCGTCTACGACGGCGCCCCCACCGGCTTCCTCGATGAAATCAAGGACTACGGCGACAACGCCATCGGCATCACCACCATCACCCGCGACCCCAACGACCCCACCACCATCCGCATCACCCTCGCCAGAACACCCACCAACACCCCCTACGTGCGCTACATGACCCCACCCAACTGGTCGTCCAGCGCGTCACCGAGCCAGCCCGACCCCAACCCGGTCGACGCCATCGCCACCGGCGTGATCCGCGACGCCACCACCGGCCTCCCACTCCCCACGTTCGGGCCGAGGCGGGCTGAGCCGCTGTAGCGCCGATCGCGCAGGCAGCAGCGAGATGTGGCTACGTCGAGCGGCCAGGTCGAGCGGCGAAGGCGAGGATCACGATCATGGCGCCCACGACGGTGGCGAGCGCGCCGATCCAGTCTCCGAACCGGACGAACGGCGTCACGCCCACGTAGGCGGGCACCTCGACCAGAAGACCGGCTGCACGCCCGACGGGGAGCCGCTCGACGACCCGACCCCGCTGATCGATGAACGCGCTCGGCCCCGACTGGTTCGCGAACACCGACCACCGTCCGGTCTCGATGGAGCGGAACGCGCTGAGGCGCAGGTGCATCTCCGGAGTGACGGTCTGGCCCGCGAAGCCGTCCTCCGTGAGGATCACGAGCATCCTGGCGCCGGCTCGAACCGCCTCGCGCGCGAGCGAGCCGAACACGCTGTCCAGGCACACACCGAGCCCGATCGCGACACCGTCCACATCGAGCGGAGGGAGCGGACCGCCGGCCGTGTAGTGCCGCTCGTTGAAGGGCACGAGCGCGCGCTTGCGGTAGACCTCCGTCAGCGCGCCGTCGTTCCAGTTGAAGACGGAGTTGAACGAACGACCGCCGACGTAGGAGACGCCGCCGACCAGCGCGACGGGAGCCGATGCGAGCGCGTTCGCGACGCTGCTGCTCACGGGCCCGGGACGTACGGGCTGCGGCAGCACCGTCTCGCCCCACACCACCAGGTCGACGCCGCGCTCGGCGGCCACATCGGTGAGGGCGGCATACGTGCCGAGCATCCGGTCGGCCGCCTCGCCATCGAAGCGGGCCATGAGCGTGTCGACGCTGCTCACGGCGCCCTGGATCACGGCGACGCGCAAGGAGGTCCTTGCGGGATCGCGGACGTCCGTGCCCGGGATCGGGAGCACCACGAGGAGGAGCGCGATCACGCCCGTCATGATGAGCGGCAGCGGACGACGCTCACGCACGAGGACGACGACGGCCACGTTGAGGGCCGCCACGAGCAGGCCGACGCCGCCGATCCCGCTCCAGGCCGCCACGAGGCGCAGGGGTGTATCGAACTGGGTCACACCGAGGAGCGTGAGGGCGTTCGCGAAGTCGCCGAACACCCACCGCTGGGCCGGCACGAACTCGCTCGCGGCCACGAGAACCGGATAGGCCAGCAGCGCCGCCCGGTCCCCGAGGCGCCGGCCCACCAGGACGTACAGCGCCCCGACCACCGCGCCGGGGACGCTCGCCACCAGCACCAGGAGCGGGTACGCCCACGGCGCCGCGGGCGCGACGCCCTCGAAGGCCACGAGGCCGCCGCCCAAGGCGGCGAGCCAGCCGAGCAGTGCTCCGCGGCCCCAGTGCCGCTCGCGCCCGAGCGCCAGCAACAGCGGCACCAGCGCGAACCAGGCGATCAGGCCGGGAGCCCACGGCCGCGCCGCCGTGCTGAGGAGCGCGGCGGTGAGGAGCGCGAGCGCCATCGCGCGCGTCAGCGCCATGGTTGCGGCACCGCCGGAAGCTCGTCGAACGTGAAGATCTGCCCCGCCCACACCTCGGCGAACCTCGCGAGCGGATAGAGCACGTTGCCGCGCAGCGGATCCGCCACGTAGACGTGATCGATGGCCACCTGCCGCACGATCACCAGTCGACCGCCGTCGTCCGTGAGACGCGCGATGAAGGGCGTCGCCACGCGTTCGAGTGCCGTGGCGTCCGATCCGGTCAACCAGCGGCCGGCGAAGCCCTGCTCGTCGAGCACCGCCGCGAGCGTCGCGAGCTGGAAGTCGAAGCCGCCGCCCTCGAGCACCGCGAGCACCGCTGCCTCGCTGCTCGAGCCGCCCCGCCAGGCATCGAGGGTGGCGAGGACCGCCGCCGATCCGCTGGGGTCGAGCACCTGCCGCACGACGTCGGCGTCCGAGACGAGGTACGCCTGCCCGTCGAACCGGGGGCTGGCGCGCCAGTCGGGCGTCACCGAAAGGCTCACCGCGACCGGCGCGGCGAGCGCGGCGATGGCGGTGAGCATCAGGAGGGTGCTGCGGGTGTGGGAACGCATGGTGCGAGCGTCGTGGCTCAGGCGATCAAGGGGCCTTGAACGTGGTGAACGCGAACTGGCCCTGCACTGCGGTGCCGCCGGCGTCGCGCAAGGTCACGACAAGCTTGCCCGACTGCGAATCAGCGTTGAACGACCGCACCGTACTCGTGATTGGCGTGACCATCGTGACGAAGTTGTTGACAGAGTAGCTGGTATCGGTGAACGTGACCTCGTAACGACCCGAGCCCGCATTCCAGGTCGCGCTCCAGTTGTCGGTACCGGAGCCCGCGGCGCCCGACTCGAAGACCCGCCCAAATCCGAACGGCAAGCCACTCCCGACGGCGTTCGTCACGGTGCCTGCAACGGCGTCGAGCACCAGCGTCGGCTGCCCCCCCTTGAGTCCGAGTTTGATGCTCCCGGTATCGGCAACCTCGAACACCGGCCCCTTGCTGGTGATGGCGGAGATGATCGGACCCGTACCGGACGCTTTGATGGCGATGGCCGGGCCCGAACCCGCGTTCGCGATGGACACGGCCGCCTGCGAGCCCGCTGCGTTCGACACCTCGAAGTACGCTGCGGAACCAGCTTCACCACTGTTCACGGCAGCGAGCGTCGACAGCGCAGCACCATCGCTCGGCGCCGTGGCCGCACCGCTGATGTGCAGGGGACCCGTCATGCTGTCGCCAGCGATGTCGACGCGATTGGCGAGCACACCTTCGAAGTTGTCGTTCAGCAGCGCATTGAGGGCGGCGGCGGAGAGCACGTCGCCGTCGGCGAAGGTGGCCGCCTGGTAGGTGAACGACACGGCCCAGACGCCGAGACCGAGCGCGAGGGTCAGGATGACGGTCATGCCTCGTTTCGAGCGGTTCATGCGAGTTCCTCCAGTCGTACCGAGAAGCGTGTCGTGCGGGCGGAAGTCGCCGGGAGCACCGAAGCGAACGTGTCGAGGGATCGCACGGCAGCCGTTGCCGCAGCGACCGATGCGTCGATCATGGTCCGAACCGGCACGAGCCGAAGACGCTGGAGCCGACGACGCAGGACTCGGTGATGGCGGCTCCGGTGGTGAACGTGAACGACACGGATTGGTCGAGAGGCTTGCTGGTAGCGTCCGTCGCGCTCGCGGCGATGGTGACGACGTAGACGGTATCGGCGAGGAGCTCGCTGTCGGGGGTGCATGTGAGGATCGTGTTCGCCGGGTTCCAGCCGAAGCCGCACGATACGGCCGGCACGACGCTGAAGGCTGCCTCGGTGGTGGCCGTGTCCATCGCTTGGGAGAAGGTGACACTGATCTGGCTACCGATCGACACGTTCGATGCCGCATCCTCGGGTAGCGTGTCCGCCACCGTGGGCGCCGTGGGATCGACATCACCCGAGGCCGTGGTGAAGCTGAACGTCGTCGCGCTCGCGAGAGCAGCCCCGTCAGCCGCCGTCGCGCTCGCGGCGATGGTGAACGCATAGACGGTGTCCGCTTGGAGATCGGCTGCTGGACGGCACGTGAGGACGGTTCCCGCGGCGTTCCAACTGAAACTGCACGCTGCGGCGGGTTCGCTCGAGAGCGCCGCGGCCGTCGTCACCGGGTTCATCGCCCTCGAGAACGTGACGATGATGTCGCTGCCGACGGCCACACCGGTCGCGGCATCGGCGGGCAGCGTCGTCGACACCGTCGGCGCGGTCGCCGTCGGTGTGGCCGGGGCGCCACAGCCGGCGACGACGAGCGCGACGACGAAGGGTGCGAGCCACCCGAACCGCCTTCGTCGTGGAGTCACGGTCATGTCGATCATGCTGCTCCTCTCGCGCCGACGTCTTCGAGGTCGTCGTTCGTGACACGACTAGGCCACTCCACGAGGGGCGAGCCTGCGTGCCAGACGTCACGGCCAGCGTGCAGATCGGCGCGTACCGCTTCTCTGTCGTCGGAACTCGCCTACTGTAGACGTGGAGGTCCTTGATTCGTGTAAGAAAGCTCGCACGAGCCGCTCATGCGGTGGCACGTCTTGTACCCAGGCGTGACTGACGACCCGATGCCGCGCGCACGACCAGCCTCGCACCCCGACCAACCGTGCCCCACAGCGCACCCCAGCCCACCCGCACGCCTGTACGCTGCACGTCGATGGACCCCGCGAACCC
>SKWV01000321.1 GCA_007128755.1 Trueperaceae bacterium | reverse complement strand
GCGGCCGACGTCGTCGCCGCCGAAGACACGCGCCGCAGCCGGACCCTCCTGGATCGCTACGCCATCACCACGCCGCTCGTGCGGCTCGACGCCCACACCATGGCCGCGCGTGCGCCCCGGCTGCTCCAGGAGCACGCGCACGTCGCCTTCGTGACCGACGCCGGCTCTCCCGGCATCAGCGACCCGGGCGCGGACCTGGTGCGCATCGCCCTCGACCACGGCGTGCACGTCGACGCGTTGCCCGGGCCCACGGCCTTCGTGCCGGCGCTCGTGCTCTCCGGGCTCGCCGTCGCCCGCTTCGCCTTCGAAGGCTTCCTGCCGCGGCGGGGCCGCCAGCGGCGCGAGCGGCTCGCCGCGATCGCCGCGCGCGACCACACCAGCGTGCTCTACGAGTCCCCGCATCGCCTCGCGGCCACGCTCGCGGACCTCGCCGAGGCCTGCGGAGCCCGTCGCCCGGCCGCCGTCGCGCGCGAGTTGACGAAGCGCTTCGAGACGGTCGAACGCGGGACGCTGGAGGACCTCCACGGCCGCTTCGTGGCCACGCCGGCGCGCGGCGAGATCGTCGTGGTCGTGAGCGCCAGCCCGCGGTCCGAGGGCGACGACCCGAACGCCGACGACGCCGACGAGCCCCTGGACCCGGCGGCCCTCGCGGCCGAGCTCGCCGATGGGGGCGCGCGCGGGCGCGAGCTCCTCCAGGCGCTGCTCGAGCGGGGCGTGCCGAGGAAAGCGGCCTACCGGCTCTCCGTTCGCCACAAGCGCGACCCTGAGGAGGACGAGGGGTAGGATGCCGGGCGGCGCCGGGCGCGCCTTCGATCATGACGGATCACGCCACCACCACGACCACCACCACGGCCACACCTGCCCCCGAGCGCGCGGCGTCCAACGTGCGCGTGTTGGGGCTGCCGGGCGTGGCACGCCTGGCGCGCTTCGCCCGCCACCCGGGTCCGGCCGTGCTGGTGACGACGGCCGAGCGCCTGCCGCGCTTGGAGCCGACCGGCGTGTTCGGCGTCCGCCGCAGCGTCGACCCGACGCTCGAGGACTGGCACGACCGCGCCGACAAGGTCGTGCTCAGCGTGCAGCACGCGCTGAAGGCGTTCCCGCACGATCCCGAACGCTACGCCCTCGAGCTCGTCGTCGGCGGCTCCTACGCGCGTGACGACCTGCTGGCGCGACTGATCGCCTACGGCTTCGAGCGCGACGAGGCGCCGGGCTTCGTCGTGCGCGGCGACACCATCGAGATCGCCCTGGACGACGATCCCAACTCGCCGCCCCTGCGGCTCGAGTTCTTCGGCGACGAGCTCGACACGCTCACGCGCGCGGGCGTCGCCCAGGAGGGCGTGGTGCTCGGTCCCCGCGACCTCGCGGCGCTGCACGAGGCCGAGGAGGGCGACGCCGCCGCCGCGCCGTGGACGTCGACCGTGCTCGAGGGGCTGCCCGGCACGGTCTTCCTGGACGCGCCGGAGCTGATGGAGGGTGAGCTGGGCGACGCGGCTCCCCTGTGGCGGATCCTGCGGGAGCGCGAGGTCGTATCGTTCGGGCGCGACCCGCTCGACCTGACGGCGAGCCCTCCCGACGAGGTGTCGCTGCCGCACTACCGGGCCAAGCTGCGCGACGCCGCCGCCGACATCGAGACCTGGCTGCGCGACGGCTACTCCGTCCAGCTGCTGCTCGGCTTCGAGCGGACCGGCCGCTACCTCCAAGAGCGCATCATCGACCACCTCCCGGTCGCCTGGCACGGCCGCGTCCAGTGGCGCAGCGGCGAGGTCGCCATGGTGCTGGCGCCGCGACTCGAGGGCGGGTACCGCGACGCCGAGCGGCGCGAGGTGGTGCTGACCGAGGAGTTGCTCTACGGCTACCAGGGTGGCCGCGGCCAGAAGCGGCTCGCCGGTCGCGGGGTCCACGACCCCACCTCGCTCACCGTCGGCGACTTCCTGATCCACCCCGACCACGGCGTCGGGCGCTTCCTGGGGCTCGAGCCGCGCCAGGTCGTCGGCGTGACGCGCGACTACCTCATGCTCAAGTACGCGGGGGAGGGGAAGCTCTACCTGCCGGTCGAACACCTGCCGATGCTGCGGCGGCACAGCGGCACGACCGACGACCCGCCGCGGCTCTCGACCCTCGGAACCAACGAGTGGGCGCGTTCGCGCGAACGCGCGCGCGCGAGCGCCGAGGCGCTGGCGGCGGAGCTGATCAAGAGCTACGCCGCGCGTCAGGTGGCGACCGGCGTCGCGTTCGGGCCGCTCCCCGAATGGGACCCCATCATCGAGACCACGGTCGACTTCGAGCTCACCGTCGACCAGGCGACGGCCGTCGCGCAGACCTTCGAGGACATGGAGAAGAGCGTCCCGATGGACCGGCTCATCTCGGGCGACGTCGGCTTCGGCAAGACGGAGGTCGCCATCCGCGCGGCGCACCGTGTCGTCGGGCACGGCTACCAGGCGGCCATGCTGGTGCCGACCACGGTGCTGGCGAGCCAGCACTACGAGACGTTCAAGGACCGATTCGCGGGCCTGCCGGTGCGCGTCGAGATGCTGTCGCGGTTCACCAGCGACAAGGACGCCGACGCCGCGGTGCGAGGCCTGGCGGACGGCAGCGTCGACATCGTCATCGGCACGCACCGGCTCCTGTCCGAGGGGCTGCGCTTCAAGCGTCTCGGCCTCCTGGTGGTCGACGAGGAGCACCGCTTCGGCGTCGGGCAGAAGGAGCGACTCAAGGCGCTCAAGAGCGACCTCGACGTGCTCTCGCTCTCCGCCACGCCCATCCCGCGCACGCTCTACATGAGCCTCGTCGGCCTGCGCGACGTCTCGCAGATCGCGACCCCGCCGGCGGGGCGTAAGCCGATCCAGACCGTGCTCCAGCCCTACGACCCGATCACCGTGCGCGAGGCGATCCTGTTCGAGCTCGAGCGAGGCGGCCGGGTGTACTACATCCACGACCGGATCGGCTCGATGAGCCTGCGCGGTCGGACGCTGTCGCAGCTCGTGCCCGAGGCGCGCATCGGCGTCGCCCACGGGCAGATGGCCGGCGACGACCTCGAGGAGGTCATGCTGGGCTTCCAGGAGGGCGCCTTCGACGTGCTGCTCGCGACGACGATCGTCGAGTCGGGCCTCGACATCGGCGGCGCCAACACCCTCGTGATCGAGCGCGCCGACCGGCTCGGTCTGGCGCAGCTCTACCAGCTGCGCGGGCGCGTCGGCCGGCGGGAGACCGAGGCGTGGGCCTACCTGCTGTACCCCGGCAAGCTCACCGAGCAGGCGCAACGCCGGCTCTACGCCATCGCCGAGCTCGACGACCTGGGCAGCGGCCACCGCCTCGCCGAGAAGGACATGGAGATCCGCGGCGTGGGCAACCTGCTCGGCCCCGAGCAGCACGGCCAGATCGCCGCGGTGTCGCTGGAGGTGTACACCGAGCTGCTCGCCGAGGAGATCGCCAAGCTCAAGGGCGAGCGCGCCCGCGAGGGCGTGCCGGCGGTCGCGATCGACCTGGCCATCGACGCGCGGCTCTCGCCGACGTACGTCGCCGACGACGCCGCCCGCGTCGCCTCCTACGGGCGGCTCGCCGAGGCGACCTCGCTCGCCGACCTCTCGACCGTCACCCGCGAGCTGCGCGAACGGTACGGCCCCTTCCCGGCCGAGGTGAAGGCCTTCATCGACCTCGCCAAGCTCCGGCTCCTCGCGGCCGGCCGGGGCGTCGCCAGCATCACCGAGCACATGACCGACGTGCAGATCTCGTTCCACGAGAGCGTCATCGACTACGATCCGCGGCGCATCAAGGAGTTGCGCTTCACCGTCGAGGCGACGCGCTACCCGCCCGGGTTCTCGATCAAGAAGCGCGGGCTCGGCGAGGGTGCGCAACTGCTCGGGGCGATCACGGACGTGCTGTTCGCGTGCGCGTAGGCGCGTAGCCCGGGCCCGGGAGCGGACCGAGGGACCACGAGAAGCGCCCCGGGGCGATGAGCCGCGGGGCGCGCTTCCGTGCGTGTGGGGGTGAACCTAGAAGTGGTAGTTGAAGCCGAGACGGCCGGCGAAGCCGAAGCCGAAGGGCGCCAGGCCGAGTGACGGCCCGACCTCGAAGAAGACGCCGCCCTGCGGGAAGTTCGCCTCGGTGAGCCGATACTCGCCGCCGAGGATCAGGTTGACGCTCGCCGCCAGTCCGACGCCGATCCCGAGACCGATGCCGCCGCCCACGTAGGTGGAGAGGGGGGCCACGCCCGTGTCGAGGTTCAGGTTGTACAGGGCGTCGACGCCGAACGCGAAGCCGACCGGGAAGTAGTTGTACCCGAGGTTCGCCCGCACGTCGAGGTTGGGAGCGACGTTCTCGATGCCGAAGTGGAGCGCGGCGCCGGGGAAACCGGCACTGACGCCGGCCCACGTGCCGGTCTGGGCGAAGGCGCTGCCAGCGCTCAGGGCGGCGACGGCGATCAGGGAGATGAGGAGCTTACGCATGCGGGACCCTCCAGGTGAATGAGAAACTCGGTCGCTTCTCGTATGAGGCGTTATATCACGT
>SKWV01000161.1 GCA_007128755.1 Trueperaceae bacterium | reverse complement strand
TGCCGAGCTCGCGGGCGCGGTCCAAGATGGCGCGCACCTCGGCCACGTCGTAGTCGCGGCCCCACTCGCCGCCGAACTGCCAAGTGCCGATGCCGATGACGGAGACGGGCAGCTCGGTCGAACCCAGGCGGCGGTACTTCATGAAGGCCTCCTCGTGCTCGGGACGCGACGCGGTCGCTGGCCGCGCGCGCCCAGGCGGGGTGCCTTCAGGGTACCGCGCGCTCGCTGCGCTGCAGGCGTCAGCTTGCGACCTCCGCGCCAAGCGCGGCGGTTGCCGATTCGCTCAGGAACGCGCTAGCCGGGAAGTCCGCGTCAGCGAGACACGGCGAGAAGGTGGGGGAACATGGCGTCGTACACGGTCGTGTCGAACGTGAGGACGCGCAGTCCGTGGTGCGCGGCGTGTGCGGCGATGAGGAAGTCAGCAAGCAGGCGGCGGGGCAGGCTGCCGGATCGCCGCTTGCGGGCGTAGTCGCCGAACGATCGACCCGCCAGCTCCCACACTTCCATCGGCATCGTCCACGCGACCGAGATCTGGGCCATGGCGAGGAAGTCCTGCATGGCCGCAGGCCGCTTCGAGGCCAGCAACTCGGCGTAGACCATCGGAGAGACGAACAGGGGGCCCTCCGCCCCGGCGGCACGGAGCAACTCGACGGCCAGCTCGTGATGCGCCTCGCGCTGGGCCAGCACCGCGAGGATGACGTTGGTGTCAACGCTGATCATCGCTCTCACCCCAGCCGCGGAGTTCCCGGACGTAGGCGACGGCGTCGCCTCCCATCTCCTCGGAGAGATCGCTGAGGTCGTGCCTCGCCCACACGGACGCGAGGACCTCGTCGATGTCCGGGCGTACCACCTTCAGGCGCACGCTCCCTGCTTCGAGCTCGTAGCGGATTGTGTCCCCAGGCTGGATCCCGAGCGCATCGCGGACGCGGGCGGGGATCGTGATCTGGAGCTTGCTGCTGACCTTGCTCTCGATGGCCACACACGCCTCCCTAAGCAACATCTTACCAAGCGCCGGCAACCTTCACGATGTGCTTGGCATCAGTCGCTTGGTCATGGCTCCTTGGTGTCCGTCGGCTCGTCCAGTCGTTGTGGCGGAGTCCCGAAGCGACGAGGTAGGCCAGCGCCGCGGTGCCGCCACGGTACGGCGACCGCTACGCCACGGTGGGCGGATCATCGAGCAGCCGCACCAGGGCGTCGAGGCTGGCGAGCGCGTCGTCGAGTCGGCGCGACCCGATCTGCGCATCGATCACGGTGTCGAGTTCACGCAAGCGTTGCCGCACGCGCGCCATGAGCGTCTCGCCGCGGGACGTGAACACGATCGTCTTCTGCCGGCCCTTGCCCTCGAGCTGCGCGAGGTAGTCGAGCTGGCACAGTTCCTTGACGGTCTTGGCCACCATCTGCCGCGAGACGCCGAGCGTGCGCGCGATGTCGGATGCGACGTTGACACCGCAGTCCAGTGCGTCCAGGAACTCGAGCGTGGACGGGGCGACGTCGTGGAACCCGTCGTCGCGGAGGCCATCGGCGACCCAGCGGACCACCCGGTCGCGTACGGCGGCACTCAGCGCCGCCAACTGCAGGGAGCGGCTGTCGACCATGGGTGTACCGCGGGATGTAAACCGTGTTGACATAAGGGGCTCCACCGGGCTAGCGTAGCGTGTCAACCGAGTGTACACAATCACGCGCTCGGCCTACGGGAAGAAGGGTTCCATGCCACATGCCCGTCCGCTTCGCATCGCCCTGCTCGCCAACGCGCTCTTCGCATCCGCGACCGGGGCGCTCATCCTGATCGCTCCGGCGACGGTGGTCGATCTGCTGGGCATCGCGTACCACCCGATCCTCACCGCGATCGGTGTCGGGTTGATCGTGTTCGCGCTCGATCTCACACATCAGGCGACGCGCGGGCGGATCCAGACGTGGCGAGCTGCGTACGCCACGGCCCTCGACCTCGCTTGGGTCGCAGGCACGGTCATCGTGCTCGCCACGCAGCACCACTCCTTCACGACGACGGGCGTCGCGCTCATCGCGGCCGTCGGCGCGTTGGTACTGGGCTTCGCGATCTGGCAGGGCTGGGGTATCGACACGACGCATCGCGTACCAGGCTCGCGCCTGAGGCAGCACTGCGTGCGTGTGCACGTCGATCGACCTGCGGAGGCGATGTGGCAGATCATCGCGGATCTCGGGGCGATCCAGCGCTACATGCCGTCACTGGCCCACTCGGCGATCGAAGACGGCGCCGAGCCAGGACGTGGCGCGGTCCGTACCTGCGTCGACCGCGGCGGACGATCGTGGTCCGAGGAGTGCATCGCGTTCGAGTCCGGCTCGCTCGCGCTTCGCTTCGAGACGGATGCCGCGGGCTTCCCCTTCCCGGCGTCCGAGATGTACGGCGGGTGGACGGTAGAGCCGTGCGAGAGCGGCGGCTCCTACGTGACGGTGTGGTGGACGCTCTTGCCGCGCCCCTCGAGCCTCGCGGTGCTGCTCATGCCGATCTTCGGCTTGCGCGCGGATCGCGAGATCACGAACGTCGTACGTCGCATGGCGGCCGAGGCGGGTAAGCGTTCGCGCGTGACGGGGCACGCGCGTCACGCCGCGCCGAGGGTCCGCGTCCTCGAACGCCCCTGTCCTTCGGCGGTGGGTCTCCACCACGCGCGATCGCACCTGGCCTAAGGCTACCCATGATTCGCGCCCCGGTTATGCGGTGGTCCGAGTGCCGATGAGCGGTTGTGGCAACGGCCCGAACCACCGCCCGAGAGACGGTCCCGCCCAGCGTGCATCGCGCGAGCACCATGAAGGCGATCGTGCAGGACCGCTACGGCTCGGTCGAAGGCCTGCGGATCGACGAGATCGCCGTGCCGGTCCTGGCCGCCGACGAGGTGTTGGTGCGCGTCCACGCCGCGGGGCTGAACCACGCCGACACGGCCCCGATGCGCAGCGAACCGCTCGTCCTGCGGCTCGCGTTCGGCGTGCTCTTCACCCGCAGCGAGAAGCGCTTCGAACTCATCTTCGATATGGCCGGGAGCCACTCGCTGAACGCGTGCCGGCGCGTGTCGTGGTCGGCGGGACGAGGAGGCGACGGGGCCAGGTTCATCTTGTCGAAGCCGCCGTCCACGCATCGACGCGCGATATTCAGCCGCGGTGATCAGCATCTCAATGGCCGCACGATGGGCGAGATGGTTGAACAGGCTGCACAATGCTGGTCGTCACGTCAGGACACCGGCTAGCGGCGTCCTTCCGATATGCCTGTGCCTTGCGGCTCATGCCAGCGATCGTAGTCGAGCAGTACCAATGTCGACGCATTCCGACATCCACAGGATGTTGTCGAGACCGTCCTCGCGGCTCGAATCCTCCAAGTAATCCTTGTGCAGAAACCCGGCGAAGAGGGGCATCAAGAGAAGTGCGCTCGTCATCAGGGCAAGATCGAGCTGGGGCTTCCACCACGCCGTGTCGAAGCGGTCGCCGAGGCGGACCTCGAGGCGAGCTCGGTACCCCTCGATCACATCCGCTTTGTCGAAGCGCAGTTCTCGTGCCCACGATAAGTACCATGCCAGATCGAGCGCCGGCGGCGTTCGCCCCGCGCGCGCCATGTCCAGGGCGAATACCTGGTGCACATCGTGATCTTCCACCTCGTTCCGCCTTACGGCCAGGTTGGCCGCGCGAACGTCGCCGTGCGTCAGCGTCCACGGGTACCGGCTCATAGCCTCACCCAGCACGTGGGACTCGTTCGCCATGGACTGAGCGCGTTCTGCGGCCCCGGCACCGATCAAATCTGGGAGAACCTCCCATCCCTCGCGGATGACGTTAAGAACACCCGCTGGCCGCTCCTCGAGGATTCGCGTCACGCGCTCGGGAGGGAGCAGCATGAAGTACTCGTCCGGCCGGCATAGCCCGAGATTGGGATCGAGCAACGCCGGGTCCAGCCAGAATGCCGCATGCAGGGCCGCCATGGCGTCGAGTATGGCGTCGTTGTCCCGAGCCGTCATGGGAGTACCCGGTATCATGAGGTCATCGTGAACGTTGATCATCAAGATCGCGTGGCCCCGCTCTTCCTTGGCGCACGCGATCACGGCGGTGGAGAGTTCAGGAGGGAACTGGTCCAGCAGGCGGTGCTGCCAAAGCGTGATCGAGCGGCAAAGGTCGTCATGCGTCACGCGGGCCATCCAGTCGCGTGTGCTATCGATGCGCTTGACGAACAGCTGCGGCCGTGGCTGACCATCCAACGTGATATTTAGGAACCCGCTCCCTGAGCTATTGTCTATCTCCGTGGTGACGTCGTTGACGTGGACCTCCATGACGTTCTCGCCCAGAAGTCGACTTATCTCGTCGGGCCGGAGCATGGCCTCGAGGCTGGGATACAGGGATTGATGCACGGTAACTCCTCCTGGTAATGCGCGGCCCGGCCTGCGAGGAGAAGAGAACGCAGCATGGGGTCTACTTCGCTCCGTGCCGAGTGCAAGATTATGCAGCATGGCACGTGGTACTTTCGGGCGGCCTCTCTTCATCACAGCCGCACATCAGCCAGCGCAAACTTGCGGTGCGCGAGGCGCAGATCAGTGTCCCCAAGAGGGACCTGCCGATGCTGGTGATCTCGATGCCGGCGGCCACGTCGTTGGCGGCCGTACCGTCGAAGGTGTGCCGGAGATGATGCTGCGCTTGAAGTCGATGAGCGCCGCGTCGAGTCCAGCGTGACGTGAATGTCGCCACGTCCCGAAACCCGTCTCGCTATCCGTCGGTGGAGGCATCACGAAGTGGAACTCTTCCATCCAAGGTCTCGACGTAGCGCCAGGGAGCCTCAGGGTTGGCCCGGAGGCTCCGCAGCGTGCCGTGCAGGAGGGATCTGGTTGCGCGCGAGAACATATGCATTCTTTGGCCTTTCACGGAGGTGAGAGCGGCACGCGTAAGGCGGACCGTCCACAGGGGGGGAGGAAAATGCATGGCCTCTGCTTTCCGTGGTCAGCCGAACCGCCCGCTGATTACCAAGAAACTGGCACTCAAGGCAGGACCGCCCAGCGCAGGTACCCCGAAGCGGAGAATCACTGTCCTGGACGGCCTCTCGATCCGCATGGTGGGTCGTGTAGGACTCGAACCTACAACCCGCTGATTAAGAGTCAGCTGCTCTGCCAGTTGAGCTAACGACCCACGCGAACACGAATGATACACGACCACGCCGACGCTGTGCATGGCCGGACGACCCCGAGGCGCGGCGGAGCCGATCCCACGAGCGGACCGATGGCGCGAGCGCCGGCGGCTGCGCACGCTCCGCGCCCGTCGACCACTAGGCTGTGGGTATGCGCCGCCGCCGACCATGGTTCGTCTTCGTGATCCTCGCCCTCGTCCTCCTCGCGCTGGTGTTGCAGCGCATGACCGGGCCGGCACGCGCCGCGTCCGACGCCGTGACCGCGGTCGCGTCGGTCACGATCGCCGATGACCGCACCACGCTCCACGCCGAGGGCCCGGACGGTGCGGCCGCGTTCGAGTTCACCGTCGGGGCGTGGCAGGCGTGGGCGGAGGAGCACCTCGAGGCGCGACTCGGCGCCCCCGTCCGCATAGGTGATCAGGAGATGCCGCCATCCACCTTCGACATGTTCGGGGCCGCAGCCCCGTCTCCGGGCGGTGACCGCGTCGCCTTCACGGTCCACGCCTACGCGATGCTGACGACCGTCTCGATCGTCGCGGTGCTCGACGCCGTCACCTTGGAGGTCGACGTGGTGAGCGAGCCGGCGTTCGGTGGGGTGGACGAGTGCGCGTGGTCGCCCGGCGGTCGGTTCGTGGCGTACGCGCTCGACACGGCGCGGGCCCAGGGTGATGGGTTCAGGATCGACGACCTGCGCGAGCTTCGGCCGGTGCGGCACCTGACCGCCGAGGACGTGCTGGCCGTCGCGCCCACCGGTCCGCGAGCCGCGGAGCCGCCCGAGTGGCTGCCGATGTTCCGGGACCCGACGTGGATCGGCGACACCCGGCTACTCGTCACCACGAACGATCCATCGGTCGCCGAGGCGGGGGAGCGGCGATGGAGCGTCACGCTCGATGCCCCCCTTTCGACGAACGAGTGACGACCGCGTAGCCGTCACCGCCTCGGCGCGATCACACGGCTAGGGTGGTTCGGGAGGCCACTCATGAGCAACGACATCATCAGGGTCCTCGGGATCGCCGGCAGCCTCCGCACCGGTTCGTACAACCGGATGCTGCTCAGGGCGGCCCAGGAGCACGCACCCGACGACATGCGCATCGACGTCTTCGAGCTCAAGGGCGTACCGTTCTACGACGCCGACGTGGAGCAGCACGGCGACCCCGACAGCGTCTCGGCGCTCAAGCGCACCATCCGCCAGGCCGATGCGATCCTGATCGCCACGCCGGAGTACCAGCACAGCCTGCCGGGCGTGCTCAAGAACGCGCTCGACTGGGCGTCGCGCCCGCCGAAGGACCCGCCGCTCGGTCGTAAGCCCGTGGCGATCATGGGAGCGACCACGGGTCTCTTCGGGACGGCGCGCGCGCAGAGCGAGCTCCGCAAGGTGCTCGCCTACAACGACGCGTTGATCCTGCAGCGCCCCGAGGTCATGGTCGCCAAGGCCAAGCAGGCGTTCGACGAGGGTGGCACGCTCGTCGACGAGGCGGCGAAGCGCTTCCTGAAGGAGATGCTCGTCAACCTCGCCGCGTGGACGCGGCACGTACGCGGGTGGAAGCCGCCGGGCGGCTAGCGCCGACGATCGTCGCTGGACCGTGGACTACTTTACGTTCGAGATCGAGGGCCGGCCGACCGGCTATTACCAGGAGCACGATGCCGATGGCGTGCTGTTCGCCAAGGCGTCGTTCCTCGCGGATGGTCTGGTTCAGGAGAAGGCGTTCTGGGTCCGGTACCAGAACGTGCGCGTACTCGCGTACCGGTTCGGGAGCGGCGAGTGGTTCGCCTTCGATCACGGGCCGGACGTCTTCCCGACCGCCGCGCTGCCGCTCCTGGTCCGATCCATGGCCGACGAGGCCGAGGTTCGCTACCGCCGCTTCGACGAGGAGAGTCAAGCGCTTCTGGGAGGCGTGGCGACCCTCGTCCGGCGCGGTGACACGATCCGCGAGTTCATCGACGGCCGACCGGCGCGCCACGTGCTTCTTCGTGACGGTTGCATCGTCGAGTACGGATGGGGCGGCGCGGCCGTGTCGCGCCGAGTTGCGTCGCGCGAAGACGCGGTGCGTGGCACGAGGTTCGAGTCCGGTTGACGCTCTCCCTCCGCTCAGCGGCCGTGGACCGCTGCCGGCTCGCCGGTCACAGGGCGCTGCCGAGGGCTCGCCTACAGTTCGGTGATCGACGTTACGGCGCCCGACCCTTCGGCGCCCTCGCGCCCGCGACAGGAGGAGCCATGAAGCTGGACACGTTCGAGGACCTCATCCGTCATCAGGTGCAGGAGCTCTACGCCGCCGAGAAGCAGTTCGCGCAGGCCCAACCGATGATGGCCGAGGCGACCACCGATCCCGACCTCCGAGACGCGCTCGAGCAGCACGTCGACATCACGCGCGGACAGATCGAGCGACTCGAGCGCGTCGCGCAGATGCTCGGCGTGTCGCACACCGGCGGCAACTCGGCCACGGCCAAGGCACTCGTCGATGAAGGCGTCCGGATCAGCGGGATCGACGCCGATCCGGCGGTCCGCGACGCGGCGTTGATCGCCGCGGCCCAGCGCATCGAGCACTTCGAGATCGCCGGGTACGGCACGCTGCGGGCGCTCGCGAAGCGTGTGGGGCAGAATCAGGCGGCGCGCCTGGTGGAGGAGACCCTGGCGGAGGAGCGCGGCGTCGACATGATGCTCACCGAGATGGCCGAGGGGTGGATCAACAAGCGGGCGGCGAACTAGCTTAGGATCACCGTCACGGGCGACCCTCGACCCCCTCGAGGGTCGACGTGCCCGAGTCTTCGTTGCGGCCGATCACGCTGAACGACCCGTCGGTCTCGAGCACCACCGCCTCGACCTCGTCGAGCAGCGCGAAGCCTTCCGAGCGTACGGCCGCCCGCACGTCGTCGGCGTTCACGCGCTTCCGGCGGAGCGCCTCGTCGAGCATCACGCCTTGGAAGGCCACCAGGTACGGTTCGCCCGTCACGAAACGGCGGACCCACGGGGCGCGGACGCTCGACCACGTGACCAGGTACTGCAGCGCGATCAGGAGCGCGAACGCGACGATGCCCTCGGTCAGCGCGACGGCTTCGTTCAGGAGGACGTTCGCGAGGGCCGAGCCGAGCGCGACGGTGACGACCAGGTCGAAGGCGTTCATCTTGGCGAGGGTGCGTTGACCGGAGACACGCAGCAGCAGGACCATGGCGACGTACGCCAGGGTGCCCACGATGAGCGTACGTGCGACGATCGACCAGTCATCGAAGAACATCGGCTGCATGGTGCTCCTCCCCGAGGGACCGCGCGCGGCGCCCGGTCTCATCGTGACGTGCAGGGGCAGGATGTGGGCCCCACCCGTACGAGCCGCGGTACTGATAGACCCTTCATCGTCCGCGCCGGACCGAGCAATCGTGTGATAAGTTGCACAACGTCGAGACCTCGTCTGGCGCGGCTCTTCTTCGTGCCGACCGAGGCTCGGGTCCGATCCCGTGGGCGCCACGCGCGGCGGGCAGCGTACGTCCTCTCACGTTAGGAGACCACATGAAGCGATCCATCCCTCTCGTTGGCCTGTTACTGGCAGCCGTCCTCGTCGTGTTCGGCGCGGCTCAGGCCCAGAACGATCGCCTGCTCATCGGCTCGACCTCCGAGATTTCGGGCTTCGATCCTCGCGTCGCCACCGACGTGCCGTCGTTCGAGCGCATCAACGTCATCATGGAGGGCCTCGTCGCCTTCAACCGCGGCCTCGGCCTCGAGCCGCGTCTCGCCACCGATTGGGAGACGAGCGAGGACGGCTTGACCATGAACTTCACGCTGCGTGAAGGGGTCAGGTACCATCACGGCAAGGAGTTCACCTCCGAAGACGTGCGGCACACGCTCGAGACGATGCTCGACCCGGAGTTCGGCGCGCCGAACCGGTCGCTATACCTCGCGATCGAGTCGATCGAGACACCCGACGACTCCACCGTGATCCTTAACCTCAACCAGCCCAACGCCTTCTTGATCAACAACTTGGCCCGGCTCCCGATCGTGCCGGCCGACCTCGGTCAGGACTCGGACGCCTTCAACCAGCGCCCCTCCGGCACGGGCCCCTACCAGTTCGACACCTGGATTCGTGACGATCGTCTCGTGCTCTCGCGCTTCGACGACTACTGGGGCGGCGCCGGCGAGCTCGCGTTCCTCGAGTTCCGCGTCATCCCCGAGAACTCCACCCGGCTCCTGGCCTACGAGGCCGGCGAGATCGACACCACGCAGGGCCAGCTCCCGCCGGAGGAGCTCGACCGCCTCGAGGAAGATCCGCAGTTCATCCTCGAGCGCACCCCCGGCACGGGCTACACCTACCTCGGCTTCAACACCAACGTCGAGCCGCTCGACGACTTCCGCGTGCGCCAGGCACTCAACCACCTGATCCCCCGCGAGGGCATCGTCGCCCGAGTGATGGCCGGCAACGCCTTCCCCGGCATCAGCATGCTGCTGCCGACCATGCCGTGGTTCAACCCCGACGTGATGCGCTTCGACTACGACCCCGAGCGCGCGCAGCAACTGCTCGAGGAGGCCGGCGTCGACTTCGACGAGCCGTTCCGCCTCTACACGCACGACAACGCGGTCCGCATGCAGATCGCCGAGATCCTGTCGTTCGAGTTCTCGCAGGTCGGCCTGACACTCGAGGTCAACATCGAGGAGTTCGGGGCCTTCCTCTCACGCGTGCAGGACACCGACGACTTCGACATGTTCATCCTCGGCTGGGGCGGTCAGCTCGATCCCGACCGCGCCACCATCCGGCAGTTCCACTCGAACCCGGACCTCGGCACCGCCAACTACACCGGTTACGGCAACCCGCGCGTCGACGAGCTGCTCGAGGAGGGTGTCCGCACCGATCCGACGAGCGAAGAGTCGTTCGCCATCTATCGGGAGATCTCCGCGATCGTCGTCGAGGAGTCGCCGTACGCGTTCATCTTCTATACCGAGGAGACCGCCGCGTACCACCCCTGGATCGACGGCTGGAGCGTCCACCCGTACAGCCCGAACACGTACCAGGACGCGCACCTGATCACCAAGAACCGCTGACGCCCGCCCGCACGGCCGAGCCGCTTCGGCGGCACGGCGAGCGAACGCGCCCCCGAATCACGTCACGTGGTTCGGGGGCGCGTTCGTCGTGCGAGTCTAGGCCGGAGCGTCGTACTCATCAGCACGGTGTCACGTACCGAGATAGACGCGGACCTTCCCTTCGCCGATGTCCGTCACGTGCAAGCGAACGTTGCGTTCGTCCGGCGCAGTGAACGTCATGGCGGGTCCCGCTGCGGTGCTCCGGCTCGTGAGCGAGAAGCCCAGTCCTTCGAGCGCCTGACGGTACGCCGCAGCGACCGCTCCACGTCCCACATCCTCATGGACCAGCTGGACACCCGTGCGCGTCGTCTGGAGCTCGGCGCAGAGGTTGAGTGCCGCCATCGGGTCGACGCGCCCGAGCGTATCGGTCGGCATCACGCCGGCGAAGCCGGTCATGGCGTCGAGGATGGAGCCCTCACCGGCCGGGACGAGCACGACCTGCAGGCCGTCCGAGCCGTGGTCCAGCATGACGCCGACCTTGTCGGGTTCGTCCACGAACTCGTCGGTCGTGCGGGGCAGGGGGAACGCCTCCGCCGAAGGCGTGAAGCGCACGTAGCCCGCGCCCTGGGCGTTCGCGATCGCCAGCAGCGCCAGACCGACGATCCAGACGACGATGATGGCTGTTCGGTGCTTCATGCTATGTCCTCTCTCTCTGGTCGCGTCGCGGCGTGCGACCCGCTGCCGGCCCCGATCGCGGAAGGGCCGCACCCTAGGTATGCGTGCGTCATGTCAGCGTCATGCGCCCGAAGCGCCGCTCAGGACGGCTGCTGCAGAACCTCGTGGGCGTGCCGCGCGAGGAGGGAGAGCTCCACACCCGACGGCGGGCCGTCGAGGGCGAGGCCAGCGGCGCCCGTGAGTTCGTGCGCCTCCGCGCGTGACTCGGCGTCCATGGCCGGCTGCCGCAGGACGCTGCGCAGGAGCACGGAGGCCTCGGCGGTCGCACCCTGCAGCACGGCGAACTCGGCCGCGGCCACGATGGCATCGACCACGACGCGCGGACGTTCGAGCGCCTGCCGTGGCCGCAGCACGCCGCGGACGTACTCGCATCCGAGGTGCAGGTCGCCGCGCCGCATCGCGATCCTGGCCAGTCGCAGCCGCGTCAGCTCGGCGACGAGGCCCTTCGACCCGAGGCCGACGCGGTGCAGGGTCGTATGACCGTCGCGCCACGCCTGGTCGTAGTCCCCCACCACGTAATCGAGGTGCAGCCGCGCCACGGTGACCTCGAGCGCATCGCCGAGCCCCATCGCCTCCTGGCACGCCACGAAGCTGGCGGTCCAGCGCACGGCGGCGTCTCGATCTCGGCGGATGCGGGCGATCCGGGCCAGGGTCCCGAGGCAGGTCGCCGCGCGGAGCGGCACGCCGAGGCGCTCGAAGAGCTCCCGCGCCTCCGACGCCCTCGCCTCCGCCGTGTCGAGGTCGCCGGTGAGGGTGGCGACGTCACCGAGTGCCGCTATGGCTTCGGCCTCATGCGCCCGCGACCCAGCCGCCACCGAGCGGTAGAGCGCTTCCTCGATCGTCGCGGCGGCCTCGCGGTAGAAGCCGCTCACGCAGAGCCTGCCTCCGAAGCCGAGGCAGGTGCGGATGATGCCCCTCGGGTCGCGCGACCGGTCGAACAGCACCTTGCTCCGGCGGTGATGGAGCCGCGCCCTGCGCATCGGCTCGTCGAGGGCCAACGAGGCATGGCCGATCGCCTGACCGATGGGGTCGTCCCGAGCCTCCGCGATGCGGACGGCCGACCGGGCTCGCTCGGGCGGCGGCCCGTGACGGCTCGACGCGCCGCAGATCAGACGAGCGAACGCGACGTCACGGTCTGGCCCGGACGCCGGCGCCAGCACCTCCACGGCCTCGTCGCACAAGCGCACGGCGTCCGCCGACCGGGCGATCCTCCAGAGCGATCGCTGCATGCCGATGGCCATGGCCGCCAGAGCTTCGAACGACGCGGTCCGCACGGCGTGACGCCAGGCCGCGACGAGGTGCGGGAGGTCGTCGTCGTGCACGGCCGGCGTTCCGCGCCTACCGACCGCCCCCAGCCGTTCACTGAACAGGTCGACCAGGGCGGCTCCCACGCCGGTGGCCTCGCCGGATGTCGCTGCCTTCTCGCGGCCGAAGCGTGCCACGAGCGCGTGCAGCTCGAGCCGGTCTCCGACCGATCGGACGATCGCGTGACGCTTCAGCCGCCGCAATCCGTCCCAGCCGGTGCCGGACACACGGAGGGCGGCTTCGTGATCGAACGTGCCACGGAGCAGCGCGAGGCGGTGCCAGGCGCTCCGGTCGCGCTCGCGCAGGCTGTTCCAGACCGCCTCGAGCAGCTCGCGGACGTCGCGGTGCCGCGGCGGGCGGTCGACGGAGTCGCCGTGCAGGATCTCCCAGGACTCCGACAAGCGCTCCCGAACGGCCTCGATCGGAGCGACCGCGAGCCACGAGGCGCAGAGGTCGATGGCGAGGGGTGACCCACCGAGCATCCGGCAGATCGCGTCGACGTGCCGACCATCCAGCGGGGTCGCTTCGAGTCCACGCACGCGTTCCGCACAGCGGGCGAACAGCCTTGCCGCCTCCCCGACCGTCCCGTTACCGGCCTCGGCACCAGGCGCGACGAGTGCCAGCCCGCCCAACTCGTACGTCCGCTCGCGGCTGTGCTCGAGGGCGACCGTCGACGTCACGAGCAGGGTCAGCCTGGGACAGCCTTCGAGCAGCGCGGTGATGAGCGCGTGTTCACCCACATGCGCTTCGAAGCCATCGAGGAGGAGTAGGAGCTCTCGATCACCGATCACGGTGACCAGTTGGCGTCGCAGCTCGCCCTCCGGGCCGAGCCGCAGGCCCAACGCATCGGCGATCGCGTGCACGAGCGCGTACGGACCGACGACGTTCTCGAGGCGGACGAAGGCGGAGCCGTCGCCGAACGCGTGGCCCACGCGGTGTTGGAGCGCTCGGGCCAGCCACGTCTTGCCCATCCCCCCGGGGGCGACGACCGTCACCAGGCGCGCGTCCGAGGCCATCAGGGTGGCGAGGTCGTGCAGTTCCCGTTCGCGCCCGACCAACCGCGTTGCGAGCACGTCGTCGCGGACCGTGAGGGGCGGCGGGATGTCGATGGGGACCTCGGCGGCAGCCTTCGCCTCCTCGGCGATCCGGTGGGCGAGGTGCGTCGTGCGCGGCGATGGCCTCAAGCCGACCTCGCGACGCAGACCCGTTCTGAGCCCCGCGAAGATCAGCAGCGCGCGCCTCGCGTCGCCGCTCGCGCGCGCCGCTTGCATGCCTCGCCGCGCGGCGTCCTCGTCGAGCGGATCGTCGGCGACGAGCCGCTCGACGAGTCCGAGGGCGTCCATGGTACGACCCGCCTCCGTCAGACGATCGATGGCGTTCAGCGCGAGCGTTCGCCAGCGCTCGTGCAGGGCCGCACGCTCCCGCTCGAGCCACGCCATGAACTCGTTCGCGTCGTCGACGACGAAGCCATCGAGGAACGGGGCGCGGTAGAGCTCCAGCGCCTCGTCCGACCGGTGAGCGTCGGCGGCTGCTTCGAAGGCCCCCGCGTCCGAGTCGACGATGCAGCGGACGCGCAACCGCTCGCTCTCGACGGCGCGGCCCCATGGGATGCGGGACAGGTCGCTCAGGACCTGACGCAAGTTGCCGTACGCTCGGCGCTGTTCGGTGTCGGGCCACAGGAGGAACGAGAGTTCACTGCGATCGATCCAACGGCGGCGGTGGACCAAGTAGAGCCAGAGGGCGCTGCGTTTTCCGACCGGGAGCTCGATATGCTTGCCCTCGACCAGCACCGCGGGTGGGCCGAGGAGCCGCGCGAGTGGCCCCATGGTCGTAAGAGGCTACAGCATCGAACGCCGCAGCTAGCGGCGTTCGACACGCTCGGTTCGATCGCTGACGCGTGAGCCGACCGCCGCGCCCCGGACCAGCCGAAGTGGTCCGGGGCGCGGACGTCTGCCGACCGTGTCGTCCTACATCTGCGCGGTTCGCGTGTAGCCGAGGTAGGCCTGCACGCCGTCCTCGACGTTCGCCAACGTCAGGCGCATCGGCGCCAGGCCGTCGGCCTGGAACTCGAAGGTCCGGCAGGTGCCCACGCTGTGTTCGCCCACGAGGCTGAAGCCGACGTCCTCGAGCGCGGCGCGGTAGGCCGCGGCCACGCTGCGCAGGGTCACGTCCTCATGGATGAGCACGACGCCTCGAGACGACACCTCGATCCCCTGGCAGAGGTTGAGGGCGGCGCGCGTGTCGACGCGGTCGAGCACGTCCTTGGGCATCTCGCCGGCGAAGTCGGTCATGGCGTCGGGGACGGCGCCCGTTCCGGCTTCGACGAAGATGATGACCAGTGCATCGGCGTCCTTCCTGAACGCGACACCGACCTCGCAGGGTTCGTCCGTGAAGTCGTCGGTCGTGCAGGGGAACGCCTCCGGTGTGGCCTCGATGCGCACCTGTGCGTGGGCGGTGGCGACGAGAGCCA
The DNA here is from genome assembly GCA_007128755.1 of Trueperaceae bacterium. Lineage (GTDB taxonomy): Bacteria > Deinococcota > Deinococci > Deinococcales > Trueperaceae > SKWV01. The sequence goes on along the minus strand of SKWV01000161.1, from coordinate 882 downwards.
GACCCACCAGGAACGCGACGAGGGTGCAGACGAGATTCCGTGGCATGGCGGCTTCCTTCCTGGATCACGATGCGCAGCGTGGCCCGTTGCCGCGTTCCGCTCGTGCCGAGGGCACGGTAGCCCGGAGCACGTGATGCCATCGTGACGTGCCGAGAAGAGCGTTCAGGAGCAGAGATCGAGGATGGCGTGCACGCGCTCGACCAGGTCGTCGAGGGGCGCGGGCACGGCCGCTGCCTTCACGTCCCACCCGTGTGCTCGCGCGACTTCCGAGGCCTCGAGGCGCGCGTCCGCGTCCATCGCCGGCTGTGTGAGGGCGGCCTGGAGTAGCTCCACGGCGAGCGCGTCGAACCCCTGCCAAGCCGCCAACTCGGACGCGACGACCGTCGCATCGACGGTGTGGCGTGGGCGCTCGATCACCAGATGCGGCCTGAGCACGGCGCGCACGAGCTCCACGGCGCCACGCACGTCGCCGCCCCGCAGCGCGATCCTCGCCATCCACAGCCGCGTCCGGTCGGCCACCAGCCCCGTCGATCCCTCGCCGACCAAGCGCATGACTGCGCCAGCGCCCTCCCAAGCCTCGTCGTAGCGTCGCAGCAGATAGCTCAGGTGCGACCGCACCAGGGCGGCTTCGACCCCGGCTCCGCGACCGGTCTCCTCCTGCCACGCCAGGTAGACCGCGGTCCAGCGCCTGGCCTCGGCGACGTCCCTCCGGATGCGCGCGACCCACAGCAGCGTGCCGACGCAGGTCAGGGCGCGGAGCGGCGCGCCCGCACTGCCGAAGAGCTCCCACGCCTCGTGCGCCTGCGCCTCGGCACGCGGCAGGTCGCCCGTGAGGGTGGAGACGTCGGCGAGGCGGGCGATCGCTTCGGCTTCGTCCACCCG
>SKWV01000006.1 GCA_007128755.1 Trueperaceae bacterium | reverse complement strand
TCGCCGGTGATGTCGTAGGTGGCGGGATCGAGCGAGAGCGTCGGCTGGTGGTAGACGTCGACGAGGCCGTCGGCGCGCCAGCCGATCACGAGCATGCCGCGACCGTGCACGTCGTCGTCGAACACCTGCGGCTCGAACCCGATGTAGAGCTCGTCGGGATCGTTCTCGATGTTGATCAGGAGCAGGCGCTCCATGGGGTCGACGTGCAGGCCGAACGGCGTGAAGAGTGCGTCGCGAGGCGCGCTCTCGTAGATGGCGGCGGCGTGGAAGACCTGGGCCGGCGGCGGGGGAGTCAGCACGCGCATGAGGATCACCACGCCGAGCACGATGACCAGCGCAATCACGATCACCATCATGATGGTGCGGTCGAAGGATCGTCTCGTCGGGGGCTCCTGCACGTCGTCCTCCGCTCGGGAGGGCCGTCCGGCTCCTCCGCCTTCGTCAGGTCGTCGCGGGCTCCGGCCAGAGCTCCATGAGCTCCTCGCCGAGCGCGTGCCGCACCTTGACCAGCAGCTCCGGCGTCACGTGCGAGTTCAGCGTCCGGAACACCGCCATCACCATCTCGTCGAGCGCGATCGGCTCGCGGTGGCCGTAGCGCTCGTGCACCACCTCGAGGAACTCCTCCTGCGTGCGCAGCTTCATCGGCGTGGAGGAGGGCGTGTAGCCCTCGTAGTAGATGCCGCGCACGAGCAGCGGCAGGTGGGCCGAGAGCTTCGCGGCGATGTCGGGCGGCACGCGGTCCCGCAGCGTCTGCAGGGTCGAACGCAGGGCGTGATAGGCGAGGTGCCGATCGCCCCAGCCGAGCTCCTCGTTGATGGATTTGAGCCACTCGTTGGTCTGGTGGATGGTGCTGTCGAAGACCTCGAGTCCGGTATGACTCATGGTTGGTCCTCCTCCCGGATGCGGCGTCGGCGACGGAGTCGCCACGCGACGAGCCGTGCGTCGAACCTCAATCTAGGGGACACCGGCCGAGGACGCCGTGCGTGCGACACCGCCGTCGACCGCCGAACGTCCAGGCGAGCGCGCCGGTCGCGGGCCGTATGCTCGAGCGATGGAGATCGAGCGCGCGCGTCGTCGCTTCCGAGAGCTCGGCGCCGCCCCGGGCGTGCTGCCGCCAGGGCCGCTGAACGCCATCACCGACGTCGCCGGTGTGCTCGTCGGGCACGCGACGGTGATCGAGGGCGACGCCGTGCGCACCGGCGTCACGGCGGTGCTCGCGCACGACGGCAACCCCTACCGCGAGCGCGTGCCGGCGGGCCTCTTCGTCGGCAACGGGTTCGGCAAGCTGATCGGCGCCACCCAGGTGCAGGAGCTGGGTGAGCTCGAGACGCCGGTCCTGCTGACCAACACGCTGGCGGTCGCGCGCGCCGCCGATGCGCTCATCGATTGGACCCTCGCGCTGCCCGGCAACGAGGACGTGCGGAGCGTGAACGCGTTCGTCGGCGAGACCAACGACGGTCGCCTCAACGACATCCGCGCCCGGGGCGTCGACGCCGAGCACGTCCTCGCGGCGCTGGCCGCGGCTCGGTCGGGACCGGTGGCGGGCGGCAACGTCGGTGCCGGCACGGGGACGGTGGCGTTCGGGTTCAAGGGCGGCATCGGCTCCGCCTCGCGCGTCCTGCGCGCGCCGCAGGGCGGTTGGACGGTCGGCGCGTTGGTGCAGGCCAACTTCGGGGGCGTGCTGCGCATGGACGGGCTCGACGTGGGCCGCACGCTGGGACGCTCGGGCACGGACGCCGACGGGTCGATCATGATCGTGCTCGCCACCGACGCGCCGCTCTCCGACCGCAATCTCCGGCGCCTGGCGGCGCGCGCCATGGCGGGACTGGCCCGCACGGGGGCCGCCATGAGCCACGGCTCCGGCGACTACGCCGTGGCGTTCTCCACGGCGCCCGAGGTGCGGCGACTCATGTCGCCGGCGCTTCGACGGCGTGCGCCGGTGCCGCGGTCGACGCTGGACGTCGCCAACGACGACGTGTCGCCGCTGTTCCTGGCCGCCATCGAGGCGACGGAGGAGGCGATCCTGGACGCCCTGTGCCTCGCCGAGTCGATGCGCGGCTACGGCGGGCGGGAGGTGGAGGCGCTGCCCCTCGATGCGGTGCGGAGGATGATCGGCGAGGCGGGGCGCGGGGCCGGCGGCTGACGCCGACCGCGGCGTGCTCAGCGGGCGGCCAGCCAGGCGCGGAGCGCGTCGACGGCCTCGCCGACGACGGCGTCCGCCTCGGCCGCCTGCGACTTGAGGACCCTGAGCGAGACGTCGGCGCCTCGCGCCGGCGGTGTGAGCGGCGTGGCGGCCACGTCGTCGCGGCTGTAGAAGCCGAACAGGTCGCCGGCGTCGACCTTGCCGTTGCCGTTGAGGTCGTTCCAACCGATCACGACGTACTCCGTGGCGTCGAGGCCGTCGATCACGTAGGGCGCCGAGGTCACGGATCCAGCGCGCACCACGATCTCGGTCGAGGACCGTGCGTCGCAGCCGCTCGGTGTCGGCGCGCACGCCAGCAGGACGGTGCCGGCGAGGCTCGGCAGGGTCGTGTCGGTGACGGCGTGCTCGAAGTGCAGCGGCACGCTCCTGCGCGTATCGCCCACGTCGAAGACGAGGTCGAGCGCGTAGGCGCCGCTGACCGCGAGCTCGCTGCGGTCGAGCGTCAGCGTGATCGTGGTCGACGCGCCCGGAGCTAGGCGGCCGCTCGCGACGTCCACCGTGAGCACGCCGCCGGCGAGTGACGCCGGGTTCCCGACCCAGGCGGAGAAGCCCCGCAGCGACCAGTCCGCGGCGGTGTCACCGGTGTTGCGCAGCTTGAGCTCGAGCGTCGTCGCGCGCTCGCCGAAGTCGAGCCGCTCGGGGCGGAAGTCGACGTCCTGCGACGGTTCGGGCTCCGGCTCCGGGTCCGGCGCGGGGGGCGGGGGCGCCGGTTCCGGCGGTGTGGGTGCCGGCGCACCGCTGCCGAGCGCCAGGAGCGCCGCGTGCGCGTCGAGCAGGCCCGCTCCGCAGTCCGACCCGCTCAGACCGGCGGGCGTCCGACCGTTGCAGGCGCTCCTGCCGAGCGGAACGGCGGTCGCCCGGAGCACGCTCAGGGCGCGAGGCGGGGTGATGGTCGGGTCGACCGAGCGCATCAGCGCCAGGACGCCCGCCACGTGCGGCGCCGCCATCGACGTGCCCTGGAGCAGCGCCCAGGCGGGGCCGCCATCGTCGACGGCGCTCAGGATGCCGTTCGGGGTGCCGTCGGGCCCGATCGCGCCGAGGTCGCCTCCGGGCGCCATGAGGTCGACGACCGGGCCGTGGTTCGAGTACGGCGCACGCCACCCCTCGCGGTCGGTGGCGCCGACCGCGATGACGTTGGCGCAGCTCGCGGGTGTCGTCGTGCTGGCATCGAGGCCGCGGTTGCCGGCCGCCGCGACGACCATCGCTCCGGCGGCGGCCACGCGGTCGAACACGAGTTGCTCCACGCTGGAGCAGCCGCCACTGCCGCCCAGGCTCACGTTGATGACGTCAGCCGGGTGGAGGTTGGCGGGAACGCCCGTGACCGAGAGGCCCGCGGCCCACGTCACGCCGTCGAGGACGTCCGCCATCGAGCCGAGGCCGTCGCGGTCCAAGACGCGCACGGGGAGCACCATGGCCGACCAGTCGACACCGGCGATGCCGACACCGTCGTTCGTGCGCGCCGCGATGATGCCCGCCACGTGCGTCCCGTGCGTCTGGTTCGAGGCGAACGTCCCCGGGTCGAAGGGGTCCGTGTCCCGGTCCACGAAGTCGTACCCGGGGAGGAGCTTGCCCCGGAGGTCGGGATGCGTCGCCGAAGACTGCCCCGGGCGACCGCGCACGCCGGTGTCGACGACGGCGACCACGACGTCGCTCGAGCCCGTCGTCACGCCCCACGCGCTGGGCATCCGGATCGCGGCGAGGCCCCACAGACGCTCGTACAGCTCGTCGTTCGGTTCGAGGAACGCGCGCACCACGCGGTTCGGCGCGGCGGCGAGCACGTCGCTCCGGCGGGCGAGTTCGGCGGCGAGCGCGATCGTCTCGGCGGCGCTCGCGCCGGCGGCGCGGTAGACACCGCCGTCAGCGACCGCCAGGGGCCGCGCCCGCTCGAGGGCGGTGCCGTGGACGGTGACCGAGGCGCGGCCGACCGCCCCGTCGTCGTCGCCGGACCGGAAGACGACCAGGATCTCGCCGGGGATCACGTCGTCCTCGTGCGCGCCGCCGGTTGCGGTGACGGGCGGGGGCAGTTCGCGCACCACGCCGTCGGCGCTCGCCGTCGTGGCGTGCAGCGCGGCCGGCGGTGTGGCCGCGCTCAGCGCCTGGTCGACACGGACGACGCCGGTGATGGCGCGCTCGCTCGGAGGCGCCGAGACGGTGCCGGCATCGCCGCACGCCGTGAGGGTGAGCACGAGTGCGACGAGGGACGCCAGCACGCGGGAGACGTGTACGGAGGCAGGTCGGTCCAGGCGCATATATCGACGCTAGCACGACGTTCTGCCGGGTCGGCTGCTCCATGAACGGACGGTGCAG
>SKWV01000476.1 GCA_007128755.1 Trueperaceae bacterium | reverse complement strand
GCGTGGAAGGTCGACGACAAGCCGTACCCTTCGCGCCCCTTGGTGATGGCGGCGACGACCTGATCGAGGTTCAGGTCGGGGAAGCAGGCTGGAGGGTGCGCCGGTGGCGGTGGTCGGGGGGCGGCCCCCGGTCGCCGCAGCACGCTCGGGAAGGCCTCGTTCCGGTCCGGGCCACGGTTCTGATCCATCGTCACGATTCACGCTATCAGAGGGCCCCCGACGAATCGGCGTCAGCGCGTACGATGGGCGCTCGAGTGGGGCGGTCGCGCGTGCACCGAGCTAGCACGACGCTCTGGTTCCCCCGGCGCGGGCGTCACGCGACATCCAGCCCCTGACGGATTACGATGAGTCGCAACATGCATGGCGTCGTCTACCGCGAGATCAGCAGCCCATGAACCGGTCGTGGTCGGCCGAGCACGGTGCCGGGGTCGCGTCGCCGAAGGCGACGCGACCGACGCTGCCCAAGTCGCCGACTGGTATCACGGGACTGGATCTCATCACCGGCGGCGGGCTGCCGAAGGAGCGCACGACGCTGGTGTGCGGCGTGGCCGGTGCCGGCAAGACCATGCTGGCGCTGGAGTTCCTGGTGCGCGGCGCGACGCAGTTCGACGAACCGGGACTGTTCGTGGCCTTCGAGGAGACGGCGGAGGAGCTCACGGCCAACGTCGCCTCCCTCGGGTTCGACCTGCCCGGGCTCGTCGCCACGAACGCGCTGCGTCTCGACGAGGTAAGGCTCGATCCCGACGAGTTGCAGGCGACCGGCTCGTACGACCTCGAGGGGCTCTTCATCCGCCTCGGGCACGCCATCGACGCGATCGGCGCGAAGCGTGTCGCGTTCGACACCGTCGAGGTGCTCTTCGCAGGCCTGCCCGACCCGGCGCTCCTGCGGGCCGAGCTCCGTCGACTGTTCCGCTGGCTCAAGGACCGGGGCGTGACGGCCGTCGTGACCGCGGAGCGAAGCGACGGCGCCCTCACGCGGCACGGGATCGAGGAGTTCGTCTCCGACTGCGTCATCGTGCTCGAGCACGACGTGCAACGTCAATCGTCCGTGCGCCGCCTCAGGATCGCGAAGTACCGCGGATCTGCCCACGGCACCGACGAGTACCCGTTCTTGATCGACGCGGATGGCATCTCGGTGGTCCCGCTCACGGAGGTGGGGCTCGACTACGACGTCTCGAACGAGCTCGTATCGACCGGCGTCGCCGATCTGAACGCGATGCTCGGCGGTGGCGGCGTGTTCCGAGGGAGCAGCGTGCTGGTGTCCGGGACCGCCGGGACGGGGAAGACGAGCATCGCGGCGTCGTTCGTCGACGCCGCCTGTCGGCGAGGCGAGCGATGCGTGTACTTCTCGTTCGAGGAGTCCCCGAGCCAGATCGTCCGCGACCTCGCCTCGATCGGCCTCGGCCTGCAGCGGTGGATCGACCTCGACCTGCTCCGCATCCGATCCGCCCGCCCGACCGGCTTCGGCCTCGAGATGCACCTGAGCCGCATGCAGCGCGTGCTCGAGGAGTTCGAGCCGACCGTGGTGGTGGTGGATCCGATCACGACCTTCGACGCCATCGCCGATACGCGCGCCATCGCGTCGATGATCACACGCCTGATGGACGTCTGCCGCGGCCGAGGCATCACCTCCGTGTTCGTGAGTCTCAACGCCGGCGGTTCACCGCTGGAATCGACCGACGCCGCCATCTCGTCGGTGGCGGACGTGTGGTTGCTGCTGCGCGACCTCGAATCGGACGGGGAGCGCAACCGCGCCCTCTACCTCCTCAAGGCCCGCGGCATGCCGCACTCGAACCAGGTGCGTGAGTTCGTGCTCGGTGACGATGGCATCAAGCTCGTGCCCGTGTACGTCGATGCCGACGGCGTGAAGACGGGTTCGGCGCGCGCCGTGAGCGAGGCGCGGACCCATCTCGATCACCTCGCTCACCAGCACCAGCTCGAGCGCGCGAGGCTCGATCTCGAGCATCAGCGCGCACGCCACGAAGCGGCGGTAGCGGCGCTGCAGGCCGACTTCGCCGCGGAGGAAGCACGGGCGCGGATGGTGATGGAGCAGGCGGAGGCCGCGGCCGCCGCGGGGAGCTTGGAGCAGCGTGTGACGCGCCTGCCCGGCGCGTCGGCCACGGATGAGGAGACGTGACGATGGCGGGCCGTCCAGCGGTCGATGCGGTGGACGCCGTCGCGTCGCTCGAGGAGCCGGGGCGTTGGCTCCTTCGGTTGTACGTCGCCGGACAGAGCCCGAAGTCGTTGCGCGCGCTGATGAACCTCAAGCGCATCTGTGAGACGTTCCCGGAGGTCGACTGTCACATCGATGTCGTCGACCTCCTCGAGCATCCCCACTTGGCCGCCAGGGACCAGATCATCGCGATCCCGACCCTCGTCCGGCTGAGGCCGCTGCCGGCCCGAAAGCTCGTGGGCGATCTCTCCGAGACCGAGCGCGTCATCGTCGGTCTCGACATGCCGACGCGATAGGGGGAGGGACGCATGGGGGACGAGAAGCGATCGGGACCGCCAGAGACGACGGTGTGGGAACCCCGGCTGGAGGTGCGGTTGCGCGAGGCGCAGGAGGTGCTCGACGCCATCCGTTCGGACGAGATCGACGCGTTCGTCGTGACGACGGCGGTCGGCGATCGCGTGGTCCTCACCGATCGCGGCGTCGAGCGACCGTACCGGTCGATGGTCGACGGCATGAGCGAGGGGGCGGCCACGCTCGGGCCCGACGGCACGGTGCTCTACGCCAACCGACGCTTGGCCGAGATGCTGGAGACGACGAGGGAGGGCCTCGTCGGCAGGAGCTTCTTCGGCGTGATCGAGTCGGCTCCCGGCTCGTTGGTGAGCGCGGTGGTCGACTCGTGCTCCGATGCCGAGTGGCGGGGCGCGGTCGTGCTCGTGGGCGCGGTGACGGGTTCGATCCCAGCGCAGATGTCGCTGACGTCGCTGTCGCTCGGCGATGGCTCCGTCGCTCGGTCGGTGCTGCTCACGGACCTGCGCGAACGGCAGCGCACCGAGGCCGTGGTGGCGGCTGGCCAGCTGGCGCAGCGCATCTTCGATCAAGCCTCCGAGGCCGTCGTCGTGTGCGACGAGGACGGGATCGTGCGTCAGGCGAACCAGGAGGCTCTGCGGCTGTTGGGCGGCGTCGACCCGCAGGGAGTGCGGTTCGGCGAGGCCTTCGAGATCGAGTTCGAGGCGGGCGTGTCGTGCGTGGAGGACCTGCTCGCCGGGCACACGCAGCGCGTCCGCGCCCGGATGCCGGGACCGGCCGGCACGCTCCACCTCATGGTGTCCGCGTCTCGGCTGTCGGGCGCCGACGGGAAGAAGCTGGCCGCGGTCGTCACCCTCACGGACTTGACCGAGCTGCAGCACGCGACATGGCAGCTCGAGCGCCACTCCCGGCAACAGCGATGCACGGCCGATCTCAGCCGCGCCGCCCTGGAGGGGGCCGACCTGGGTGAGTTGGGCACGATGGCGCTCGCGGCACTCCGTGAGCAGCTCGACGGCTGCGAGGTGCGGGTCAGCAGGTTGATCCCCGGTGACGGCGCCACTCTCGAGCCCGCTGAGGCCCCCGTGTCCCCGCACGGTGTCGTCCACATCATCCGCGCGGGTGACTCCGTGCTCGGCGAGCTCCTGATCGATCCGGGGGAGGGGCGGGTCCTCCCACTCGACGACCTCGACTTCGTCGACAGCGTCGTCAGCCTGCTCTGCCTGGCGGCCGAGCAGTACGTGCTGCACGACCGGCTTCGGTACCAGGCTCATCACGACGCGCTCACGGGACTGCCGAACCGCGTCCTGCTCGAGGATCGCCTGCAGCAAGCGATGGCGCGGGCGACGCGAGACGGGACGTCCGTCGCGGTCTTGTTCATCGACCTCGACCGGTTCAAGTACGTCAACGACACCCTCGGCCACGAGGCGGGCAACGCCGTGCTCGTGCAGGTCGGGAAGCGGCTGCGTCGGCACGTGCGCGCGACGGACACCGTCGCGCGTGTCGGAGGCGACGAGTTCGTGGTCGTGCACGCCGACCTGAAGCGTCCCGAAGACGCGCTCGGCGTCGCCGGCGTCGTGGTCGACACGTTGGAGCAACCCTTCCGCGTCGGCGATCGGAACGTGAACGTCCGGGCGACCGTCGGCATCAGCACCTTCCCCCAGGACGGTCACAAGACCGGGACGCTGCTCACCAAGTCGGACAGCGCCATGTACCACGGCAAACGCAGCGGGCGGAACCTGGTCCGCTTCTTCACCGACGACATGAGCGAGTTCACGGCGGCGCGGCTCGAGATGGAGCACGAGTTCCAGGCGGCGCTCGTCGCGGGCGACCTGGAGCTGCACTTCCAACCGCAGGTCTGCGCCGGCACGGGCGTGATGCGTGGCGTCGAGGCGCTCGCCCGGTGGAAGCATCCACGGCACGGCTGGATCCCACCCTCGCGCTTCGTGCCGGTGGTCGAGGACATGGGGCTGGTCATCGAGTTCGGCACCTGGGCGCTGGGCGAGGCGTGCCGTCAGGCCGCTCGGTGGATCGCCGT
>SKWV01000473.1 GCA_007128755.1 Trueperaceae bacterium | reverse complement strand
CGTCCGAGTCTGCGGTAGTGCATGCGTGACCTCCGGAGGCATCGTACCGGACGTCACGGCGGCTGTGGACCCGCCATGCCCCGTATGATCGCGCCATGGACCCGATCTACGAGGCGCCGCCGCCCGACCTGGAGCGGCGCCTAGGCCGCCCCGGCGAGTTCCCCTTCACGCGCGGCGTCTACCCGCGCATGTACACGGGCGGTCGCCTCTGGACGATGCGCCAGTACGCCGGCTTCGGCACCGCCGAGGAGACCAACCGCCGCTACCGCTACCTGCTCGCGCAGGGGGTGGCCGGGCTCTCCGTCGCGTTCGACCTGCCGACGCAGCTCGGACTCGATCCAGACGCCCCCGAGGCACGCGGCGAGGTCGGCCGCGTCGGCGTGTCGATCGCCACGGTCGACGACATGCGCACGCTCTTCGACGGCATCCCGCTCGCCGACGTGACGACCTCGATGACGATCAACGCGCCGGCGATGATGCTGCTCGCGCTCTACACGCTCGAGGCCGAGCGTCAGGGCGCGCCCCTCGATCGACTCGGCGGCACCGTCCAGAACGACATCCTCAAGGAGTACGTGGCGCGCGGGACGTACATCTACCCGCCCACGCCCTCCATGCGCCTGGTCACCGACCTGTTCGCGTGGTGCGCGGAGCACGTGCCGCGCTGGAACACCATCTCGATCTCCGGGTACCACATCCGCGAGGCCGGCTCGACGGCGGCGCAGGAGATCGCCTTCACGCTCGCCAACGCCATCGCCTACGTGCGCGCCGCCGTCGCTGCCGGCCTCGATGCGGAGTCGTTCGGACCGCGGCTGTCGTTCTTCTTCGCCTGCCACAACGACTTCTTCGAGGAGGTCGCGAAGTTCCGAGCGGCCCGCCGTCTGTGGGCGCACGTGATGCGCGACGAGTTCGGCGTGGCGGCCGAGCGCGCCCAGACACTGCGCTTCCACGCGCAGACCGGCGGCTCGACCCTCACCGCCCAGCAGCCGCTCAACAACGTGGTGCGGACCGCGTACCAGGCGCTCGCGGCGGTGCTCGGCGGCACGCAGAGCCTGCACACCAACGCCTTCGACGAGGCTCTCGGCCTCCCCACGGAGTCGAGCGCCCGTCTGGCGCTCCGTACGCAGCAGGTCCTGGCGCACGAGGCGGGCGTGGCCGAGGCGATCGATCCGCTCGGCGGCTCCTACCTGGTGGAGCACCTCACGGACGCGCTCGAGCGTGAGGCGCGGCGGTACCTGGAGGCGGTCGAGGAGCTCGGCGGCAGCGTCCGCGCGATCGAGGCCGGCTACCTGCAGCGCGAGATCGAGGACGCCGCCTACGCGCACCAGCGGGCGATCGAGTCGGGCGAGCGCGTGGTCGTGGGCGTGAACCGCTTCGTGGAGGGGGAGGGTGAGGCGGCGGTGCCGGTGCAGCGGATCGATCCGGAGCTCGAGGCGCGGCGGGGGGAGCAGCTGCGGGCGTTCCGCTCGGTTCGGGATGGCGCTGCCACGTCGGACGCGTTGGAGCGCCTCGAACGCGCGGCATCAGGCGACGAGAACCTCATGCCGCGCGTGCGCGAGGCGTTCGCGGCGCGCGCGACGATCGGCGAGGTGTGTGGCGTGCTGCGCGGGCTCTGGGGGGAGCACCGCTGAGCTTCAGGGCGCCTGGGCCACGGGCAGCGCGTCGGCGTCGCCCCTGACGATCGCCGCCAGCACGTCGACGGTGACCTGGAAGTAGGAGCGACCGTCGGACGCTCGGGCGTCGGCGTCGAGGTAGCCGCCGGGGCCGGTGTGGTCCGACGGGCCGATCGGCACGATCCGGAGCGTGCCGCGCTGCCGCGCCTGGTTCCAGGGGGAGTAGCCGAACACGGGCCAGCGGCCGGGGAAGAAGAGGGCGCCCAATCGTTGCACGCCGTCGCGTCGGCCGTAGAGGTGGTAGACGCGGTCGGCCTCCAGCAGTCCCGGATCGGCGGCGAGCACGCCGCCGAGCGACACGACCGTCACCGGGCCGCCCGTCTGCTCCTTCACGAACGGCGCCGCGCCGACGGCCACTTGGCCGCCGCCGGAGTAGCCGACGAGCGTCACGGGCGTGCCGCTGCCGAGGCGGTAGCCCTGCCGAACGAGGCTCTGGACGATGAGCTGGGCGGAGCCGCGGTTGTAGTACGGCCCGTAGCGGCGGTCGGCCGAGACGCCGACCTGCCAGAGGTTGCGGAAGTTGATCACGAAGCCGGCGATCTGCCCGAGCCGCCGCTGGCCGACCTTGCCACGCAGTGCCCAGCGCCAGAAGGCCGAGAAGACGCGCTGGCCGGTGAGGGCGCGGTTGGTCACCGAGTAGGGGAAGACCTCGAGGACGGCGGTGTCGGGCAGCGCTTCACGCAGCGCCTCGAGCGCCTGCGCCTCGCGGCCCACGTAGGTGGCGTCGGAGACGGACTGGATGCCGCTCAGGTAGACGATGAAGCGGGCATACTCCCGGTCGTCGCGCTCGAACGCCGGGTAGATGGCCTCCCGCGCCCGCTCGGTGTCGGCCTCGGCGAGCGCCTCGGCGGCGTCGACCTCGTCGCCGTACCAGCCGGCCCACCAGCCGAGCGTCTCGAGCGGCGCGAGCGCGCCGGCGATCATGAACGCGACCAACGCGATGAGCGCGAGCGTGCCGAGGTCGATGGGGATCACGGTCGCGGCGTGGCGCGGACGTCGACGCCCGCGACGGCGCGGCGCACGACGCGCCCGATGCGGGTGATGGGCAGCCCGATGGTGCGCTGCAGCAGCTGCGACAGCAGCCAGCCGAGACCCGCGCACGCGGCCGCCTCGACGAGCCCCAAGTCGAACGCCACCGCGGTCGCCAGCACCGTCGCCAGCAGCGTCCATACCGAGAGCGCGGTGCCGATCGGCGTCCCGAAGTAGGGCGTGAGGACGAAGAACGCGAACAGCTGCGGGGCGTACGCCAGCCCGATCGTGGTGAGCGCCAGGTCGACGGAGCGCGGCCGGTCGAAGACGGTGCCGGCCACCAGCCAGGTGGCGACCGCCCAGGCCATGAAGCCGGCGACGAACAGCAGCGCCTGCACGAGCAGGCTGGCGGCGAACCGGCGCGGCGAGACGCGGTGGGCGAAGAGGATGACGCTCTGGCCCACGGCGGTCGAGAGGCCGGCCAGGAAGACGACCGTCATGCCGAGGCGCAAGCCCGGCCGGCCGAGCTCCAACGCCGTGAGGAACGCCTCCGGACGCAGCGCGAGCGCGTCGGCGATGGTCCGGGAGGCGTCGGCGGGGATCATGGCGTGGCCTTAGTGGTGGTGCGCGTGCGAGAGCTCGCCCGAGGCGAGCGGGAGACGATCGCCGCGGAAGAGCACGGCGGCGAGCAGCGTGGTGATCGGCACGGCGAGTACCAGGCCGATGGAGCCGACGAGCGTGTGCACGATCTCGCCGGCGACGATCTCGAGGTTGAACGCCCGCGCCATCGTGAACTCGCCGACGTTGAGGAGGATCAGCAGCGACAGCCCGGCGCCGGTGTAGGCGAGGACGAGCGTGTTGACGAGCGACCCGACGTGGTCGCGGCCCACGTTCATGGCGCGTCGGTAGAGCTCGCGCGCCGGCAGCTCGGGATCGGTGTGCGCCAGCTCGCGCACGACGCTCGCCTGGACGATGGTGATGTCGGTGAGGGCGCCGAGCGCCCCGATGAGCAGGCCGGCGAGCAACAGCCCCTTGAGCGCGACCTGGGGCGCGGCGGCCATGAGCAGCATGGCGTTCTCGTTGCCGAGCCCGGTCAGGTTGGTGAGCTCGGTGAAGATGATCGCGAGGATCATGGTCACCACCACCGACGCGAACGTCCCGACGAGCGCCGCGGTGGTGCTCCAGTTGAGGCCGTGCACGAAGTAGATCGCCAGGATGAGGATGCCGCCCACGCCGACGAGGGAGATGAACACCGGGTTCGCCCCCGCGAGGATCTGCGGCACGATGAACATGATCACGATCGCCAGGCTCGCAGCGGTGGAGACGATCGCCCGCAGGCCCTTGAAGCGCGCGACGAGGAACGACACCAGCGCGAACAGCCCCACGAGCCACGCCAGCGCCGGTCGCCTGATCCAGTCGGAGACGACGTACTGCGTCCGGCCGTCGGGACCGAGCGAGAAGTAGAGCTCGACGCGCTCGCCCACGCGGTACGCGGGGAACTCGAAGTCCAGGTAGGGGTCGTCCATGGGCAGGTCGGCGTCGATCACGCGGCCGTCGGCGATCTGGACGAGGGCCCGGTGCGGCCCCGTGGCCTGTTCGACGATGTCGACGATGCGGCCCTCGATGTAGCCGTGCTCCGAAACGGCGGGCGGCTGCGCGAACGCGGCCGTGGCCAGCAGCGACGCGAGCAGGGCCAGGGCGGCGAGCTGGAGACCCGGTCGCCAGCCGTCAGGCACGAGCGTCCGTCCGGCACAGGGGGCATACACCGTAGAGCGTGAGCGCATGCCCCCGCACCTCGTAGCCTCCCGGAAGCGTGACGCCCTCGAGCACCGCGACGGGGCAGGTGGCGTCGAGCTCGTAGACGCCCGCGCAGGAGTCGCAGCGGAAGTG
>SKWV01000447.1 GCA_007128755.1 Trueperaceae bacterium | reverse complement strand
ATGTGCCGTTGCAGTTCACGCCGGCGCCGGAGTTCTCGTTCCGCGTCGACGTGGCCGCCGCCCAAGGCGGCGAGATCGTCGTCGAAGACGCTGCCGGCAACGTCACCCGGAGGGCGCTGCAATGAGCACGCCCCTCGCCGGCCCGGCGGCCGTGGCTCACGACGAGGCTCCACAGGTGCGCGCGGGCCTGCCCGTGCGCTCCTCGGAGGTGCTGGCGGGGCTGCCGGCCGGTCGGGCGCACGAGCTCGAGGTCGCGTACGGCAACCGAGACTTCGTGCGGATCATCGACCTGTTCGGCGTCGGCGGCGTCTTGAAGCCGGTCGGCCCCTGGGAGGCGGAGGACGAGACCGGTCACGGTCTCATCCTCGCGGGCTCGTTCGCCGCCTCGCCGTTCGGCGAGGGCTACGGGCCGCTCGTCGAGTTCATGCGCGAGTACCTCCAGCGACCGCTCCCCCTCTCGCTCCCCCAGCAGACGGTGTCGGAGTGGCGAGCGGCCGTCGAGACGAACCTGATCGCGCTGCTCAGCGCCGTCTCGCCGAGCCACGCCGACTCCCGCGTCCTCTTCTCCAACAGCGGCGCCGAAGCCATCGAGGCCGCCGTCAAGCTCGCGCGGGCCGCACGCCCGCGGGCGACGACGTTCGTGAACTTCACGCACGGCTACCACGGCAAGACCTTCGCGGCGCTCTCGCTCACCCCGAACGAGAGCTACCAGGCGGTCTTCCGGCCGCTCATGGGACCCGTCCGCACGATCCCCTACGGCGACGCAGCGGCCCTCGACCTGGCGCTGCGCGAGATCGGTCCCGACAAGGTGACGGCGATCGTGCTCGAACCGGTGCAGGGCGAGGCGGGCATCGTCGTGCCGCCCGACGGCTACCTGCGCGAGGTCGGCGAGATCGCTCGGCGACACGGCATCCTCGTGATCGCCGACGAGATCCAGACCGGGCTCGGACGAACGGGACACTGGTTCGCCGGCGCGGCCGCCGGGCTCGACGCCGACATCATCACCCTGGCCAAGCCGTTGGGCGGCGGCCTCATCCCCGTGGGCGCCACGATCGTGCGTCACGACGTCTTCCTCAAGATGCAAGGCGGCACGAACGGCAAGCGGCACTCGAACACCTTCGGTGGCGGCTCCCTCGCGATGGCGGTCGCCCTTCGGTCGCTCGAGATCATCCACGACGAGGGGCTGGTGGAGAAGGCGCGCGAGGATGGCGCCTACGGGCTCGCTCGACTGCGCGCCATGCAGGAGGCCCATCCCGGCTTCATCGAGTCGGTGCGCGGCGCCGGCATGCTGTTCGGGATCCAGGTCCGCCCCGTGGCCCCGCCGCGGTTCATGCCGCTCGACCCCGAACTGTTACCGATCCTCACGTCACTGCTGTTCATGCGGGCGCTCCACCAGGGCGGCGTGCACGCGTGCTTCGCTCAGAACTCGCTGCGCGTGGTGCGCTTCACGCCGGCGCTCACGATGCCGCGCCCGGTGTTGTCGAAGATGTTCGATCGCATCGAGCGCGTGCTCGAGACGCACAAGCAGCCGTGGCGGATGCTGATGACGATGCCGGCCAAGAAGCTGGCGCAGCTCGCTCGGATCGCGCTCTAGCCCCGTTGGTCGTTCCGCACGCGCCGGCCGGGCGCCACGCGACCCTTCGGGCCACACGAGAGAGGCACCCTTCGGATCGCCTCTCTCTCGGTCCTCTCGACCGACGCGCCAACGGGTGGCACCGCCGCTAGCGACCGTGATGGCGGACGGCCCCATCTCGGTAGGTCCATAGCCGGACCTGTGCGACGTTCTTGTGCCACGTTTCTCATGTGCGTGCTAGACTACATTCAACCGACGACGGTCGGAGCGGCTGCCGCCACACCTCGCGCCTCGCCCCAGGAGGTACTGTGCGCATGAGACCCCCGCCCTTCCGTATCGCACTACTCTCGATCGCGGTGCTCCTCACCATCGCGGTGGTCGGCGGCACATGGCCCGCTGGTCTCGCGATCACCGCCAGCGCGCAGACGCAGGATCTGACGTTCAACCTCGAAGAGCTCCGGATCCCGTTCCTCGAGGAGTGGCTCGCGAGCCCTCATGCCGACGCCACCTCCCGCTCGTTCAGGTACTGGGACGGCGCCGATCCGCCGCTCGTGCCGATCGCCTGCGCGAAGTGCCATTCGGGGCATGGCTACGACCACTTCCTGGGCCTCGACGGCTCCGAGCCGTTCGACGTCAGTGCGCCGGCGGAACCCGGCGTGATCACCTGCAACAACTGCCACAACCCGGTGAGCATGGCCCAGACGGCCGTCGAGATGCCCTCGGGCGTCATCCTGACGGGCCTGGGTCACGAAGCGACCTGCATGGAGTGCCATCAGGGTCGCGCCAGCGGCGTCGCCATCGCGGCAGCGATCGACCGGGCCGACGTCGTCGATCACGACCAGGTCATGGAAGCTCAGCCGTTCCTGAACATCCACTACTACGCCGCCGCGGCGACGCTCTACGGCGGCGAGGCCCTCGGCGGCTTCCAGTACCCGGGCCAGTTCTACCAGCCGCGCTTCGAGCACGTGCCGGGCTTCGCCACCTGTCAGGGCTGCCACGATCCGCACAGCCTGCAGCTCGATGTGGTGAGCTGCGCCACCTGCCACGTGGGCGTCGAGACGGTGGCCGACCTGCGCGACATCCGCATGGAGGGCTCACTGGTCGACTACGACGGCGACGGCGACATCACCAAGGGCATCTACTACGAGATCGTCAACCTGCAGGACATGCTCTTCGAGCTGATCCAGGCCTACGCCACCGACGTGGTCGGCGAGCCGATCGGCTACTTCGACGCGCACCCGTACTTCTTCTACGATCTCGACGGCGACGGCGTGATCGCTCCTGAAGAGGCGGTCAGGCCCAACGCCTACCTCAGCTTCACCCCGCGTCTCTTGGCAGCCGCGTACAACTACCAGGTCGTCAAGAAGGACCCCGGCGCCTACTCGCACAACCCGAAGTACTCGATCCAGTTGCTGCACGACTCGCTCGTCGACCTCGCCGAGGCATTGGGTGCACGGGTCGCCGCCAGCGTCGTCCGTCCCGGCGCAGCGACCGCGGCCGACACCGGCATGACGCTCGATCCCTCGCTCGCCGGGCTGTTCGCTCGAAGCACCGCCCGTAGCAGCACGATGCTGGTGAGCGACCTCCGGCAACTCCGCGCGCCGGTCGACCTCGGCCTCGTCGGGCAGTGGCGCCGCCACGACGCCCCGCACTTCGACGCCTCTTCACGCTCCTGGCGCTACTGGGACGCGGCTGGAGCCGTTCCGGCGGCCTGCTCGACCTGCCACACGGCCACTGGGCTGCCGTTCTTCTTGCAGCACGGCGTGGAGATCGCTCAGCCGCCGAGCACCGCGATGAACTGCCTGACGTGCCACGCCAACGAGGTCGACTTCGCGCTGTACGAGGTCGAAGCGGCGACCTTCCCGAGCGGCGTGACGATCGACACCGGCGGCTGGGGCGACAACATGTGCGCGGTGTGCCACATGGGCCGCAACGCCGGCACCACCGTCGCGCAGCGCGTGATCGGTATGGAAGACGACCAGGTGGACGAGCGACTGACGTTCGTGAACATCCACTACGGGCCCGCCTCCGCCACGCGCTTCGGCAGCGTGGTGCAGGGCGGCTACCAGTACGAGGGCAAGGAGTACGTCGGCTTCTTCGAGCACCATCCGGAGTACATGACCTGCTCGCAGTGCCACGACCCGCACAACCAGCAGGTGTTCGTCGCCTCCTGTGCCGACTGCCACCCCGGCGTGCAGACGGTCGCCGACATGCGCAACATCCGCGAGTTCTGGCAGGACTTCGACGGCGACGGCGACACCGACAAAGGCATCTACTTCGAGATTCGCAACCTCCACGTGGAGCTCTACGACGCGATCCAGAGCTATGCCCGCGATGAGGTCGGAGAACCGATCGGCTACTTCTCCGGGCACCCGTACTTCTTCTACGATCGCGATGGCGACGGGGTCATCTCGCCCGAGGAGGCCGTGTTCGGCAACGCCTACCGCAGCTTCACGCCGCGCCTGCTGCGCGCGACGTACAACTTCCAGGTCGTCCAGAAGGATCACGGCATCTACGCCCACAACCCGATGTACGCCATCCAGCTGCTCTTCGATTCGCTCGAGGACTTGGGTGCCGACGTCAGCGGTCTGACCCGGCCGGCCGCCACGCTGTACTGAGCGCGGCGCAGTTCACCAGGCAGAACGTTTCCGATCCATCGAGGTAGGGCCCGACCGAACTCCGGTCGGGCCCTACACCGTGGCTCTCATCGGTCGAATCATGGAGGCTCCAGGATCGACCGCAGCCAGCCTCCCGCTCCGCTGGCCAACGACGACAGCCACCCCGAGAGAGGGTAGGAGCGCGCAGGCAGGAGCGGACTACCCTGCGCCACGATCCACCCTGCGCCACACGAGAAGAGGCACCCCGAAGGGTGCCTCTCTCTAGAACCTCTCGACCGATGCGCGAACCGTCCTGCGATGACTCCTTAGAAAGGAGGTGATCCAACCGCACCTTCCGGTACAGT
>SKWV01000203.1 GCA_007128755.1 Trueperaceae bacterium | reverse complement strand
TGGCACGGGCATCCCATCTATCTTGCTGGAGACGCTCATGTGGTCCTACGCGCTCAACCGCATCCTGCAGTCCGCGATCGTCATCGTCGCCGTCACGTTGATCACGTTCATGGCACTGCAGATGTCGGGCGACCCGACCTACCTCTACGTCAGCGACCGCGCGAGTGAGGCGGAGATCGCCATGGTGCGCGAGCGCCTCGGCTTCGATCGTCCCCTGCACGTGCAGTACCTGACGTTCTTGGGCGGGTTGCTTCAGGGCGACACCGGTCGCTCGCTCACCTATCGCATGCCCGCGCTCGACATCGTGCTCGAGCGCCTTCCCGCCACGATCGAGCTCACCCTCATGGCGATGCTCATCGCCATCACGTTCGCCATCCCGCTCGGGATCATCGCGGCCCTCTATCGCGGCACGGCCATCGATGGAGGCATCATGGCGTTCGCGATGGTCGGACAGTCGATCCCGAGCTTCTGGCTCGGCATCATGCTCATCCTCGGCGTCGGACTCGGGCTGTCATGGCTGCCGATCTCGGGTCACGTGCCGATCATCGAGCCCCTGCTCAAGGGCGACTTCGAGCGAGCCTGGACGAACTTCCCGCAGGCGCTGCGCTACCTGATCATGCCCGCGTTCACCATCTCGCTCTTCTCGCTCTCGCGCAATGCGCGCCTGGTGCGCTCCTCGATGCTCGAGGTGCTCTCGCAGGACTACGTCCGCACGGCACGCGCCAAGGGCCTCCGGGAGTGGACCGTCGTGATCCGGCACGCCCTGCGCAACGCCTGGATGCCCGTCGTCACGATGCTCGGCCTCGAGTTCGGCTTCCTGCTCTCCGGGGTGGTGGTGGTCGAGACCGTCTTCTCCTGGCCTGGTGTCGGGCGGCTGGTGTTCAACGCGATCAACCAGCGCGACATCCCGCTCGTGCAGACGGCGGTCGTCGTGTTCGCCTTCGTGTTCATCGCGCTCAACCTGCTGGTCGACATGATCTATGCGCGCCTGGATCCACGCGTGAGGCTCTCGTGAGCGCGCCATCGGCGAACATCCCCTCGGGTGCGGCGCCCGTCCGCAAGATCCAGGCACCAAGTAGTGCCATGCGCGCCTGGCGCTCAATGGTGCGCAAGGTGTGGCCGCTGTTGGCGATCGTCGTGCTCCTGGTGGTGGGTTTCGCGGCCGTGGCGGGACCGGCCCTCGCCCCCAAGGACCCGAACCGCCAGAACATCATCGCGCGGCTGCAGCCGCCCATGACGGTCGACCGCACCGGCACCGTCCAGAACCTCCTCGGCACCGACGGACTCGGGCGCGACGTCCTGTCGCGCCTCATCTACGGCGCGCGCGTCTCGCTGCTCGTCGGCCTCACCGCGGTGGTGATCGGTGGTGCGCTCGGCATCACCCTGGGCATGATCGCCGGCTACGTCGGCGGCCGCGTCGATTCGATCATCATGCGTTTGGCCGACATCCAGCTCGCCTTCCCGTTCATCCTGCTGGCGATCATGTTCCTGATCGTCCTGGGGCCGGGGGTCCTCAACTTGATCCTCATCCTCGGCATCGGGCAGTGGGTGACGTACGCCCGCATCGCGCGGGCGCAGACGCTCTCCCAACGCGAGAAGGAGTACGTCGAGGCGGCCAAGGCGCTCGGCGCCCGGTCTGGCTCCGTGCTCTTCAAGACGATCCTGCCCAACATCCTCGCCCCCCTGATCGTGATCGCCTCGTTCAACGTCGCCAGCGTCATCCTCTCGGAGGCGGCCCTGTCGTTCCTCGGTCTCGGGGTCCCGCCGACGATCCCCACCTGGGGCGGCATGCTCGCCGAGAGCCGCGACCAGCTGCTCGCCGGCCGGTGGTGGCTCGCCGTCTACCCAGGGGTCGCGATCGCCCTCACCGTCTTGTCGTTCAACATCCTGGGCGATTGGCTCAGGGACTTCCTCGACCCGCGCCTCCGCGGCGTCAGCTAGACCGAAAGGGGATCCATCATGACCATCCGTATCGGGGTGATCGGCGCGAGCTTCGCCAAGGCCGC
Organism: Trueperaceae bacterium; assembly: GCA_007128755.1. Classification (GTDB taxonomy): domain Bacteria; phylum Deinococcota; class Deinococci; order Deinococcales; family Trueperaceae; genus SKWV01. Next base: position 2,532 of record SKWV01000203.1, on the reverse strand, counting down.
CTACCTGCCCGCCCTCCGGCACGTCGAAGACGCCGAGGTCGTGGCGCTCGCGAGTGCGCGCATCGAGAGCGCCCGATCGACCGCCGATGCGTTCGACGTCCCGCACGCCTACGACGACTGGCAGGCGATGCTGCGCGAGCACGAGCTCGACCTGGTGTGCATCGCCACGCCGACCGACACCCACGCCCCGATGGCGTTGGCCGCGCTCGACGCCGGCGCCCACGTGCTGTGCGAGAAGCCGACCGCCATGGACGCCACGGAGGCGCAGGCGATGCGCGACCGCGCCGCCGAGCTCGGGCGCGTGAGCATGATGGGGCACGAGCTGCGCTTCAACCCGAACCGCCGCAAGGTCGCCGAGCTCGTCGCTTCGGGCGCGATCGGGGAGATCCGGCACGCCCACATCGCCAACATCACGCCCGGCTGGTCCGACCCCAGGGCGCGCCCCAAGGGCGACTGGTGGTCGCTGGCAGAGCGCGGCGGCGGTCGCCTCGGCGCCAACGGCTCGCACCAGGTCGACCTGCTGCGTTGGTGGTTCGGCGAGGTGACGAGCGTGTTCGGCCGCGTCGAGACCGTCGTCGCCGACCGGCTCGACAAGCACACCGGCGAGCCCTGGACGGCGACCGCCGACGACCTCGTACACATGGTGCTCGAGCAGGAGCGCAACCCGATCGCCGACGTCTTCCTGAGCGGCGTCGCGCGCCACAACATGGACAACGTCACCCAGGTCTACGGCAGCGAGGGCACGATCTTGCTGACCAACAGCGACGAGCGCCTGCTCCTGGGCAAGCCGGGCGCGGAGTTCGAGGACGTCAGCGTCTCCGACCCCAACGCCGACCTGCCGGGCGTCAACAAGGGCATCTGGAACGTCTCCTTCGTCGCGCTCATGCAGGAGCTCTGCGGCGCCGTGCGCGAGGGACGGAGCGTCCGCGAGGGGGCGACGTTCGAGGACGGCCTTCGCAACCAGCGCGTGCTCGACGCGGCCAAGCGCTCCCACGCCGAGCGGCGCTGGATCGACATCGATGCGGGATGACGGCCCCTTCGACCTGAACGCCGTCTTCGCCTGGATCGACGCGCACGCGGACGAGTGCGTCGCCGACCTGCAGGAACTCGTGCGCCAGCCGAGCGTCTCGGCGCAGCGCGATCCCGGCCTCCAGGCGTGCGCCGATCTCGTCGAGGCGCAGATGCGCCGCGACGGCCTCGCCGTCGAGCAGCACCCGCTGGACGGCGGCCCGCCCGTCCTCTTCGGGCACATGACCACGGAGCGCTCGAGCAAGACGATGATGTGCTACTCGCACTACGACGTGCAGCCGCCGGAGCCCTTGGACGCCTGGACGCACGGCGGGGCGTTCTCGGCGGACATCGTCGACGGCGTGATGTACGGCCGCGGCACCACCGACAACAAGAGTGGCGTGCTGGCGTTCAACAAGGCGGCCAAGGCGTTCCTCGCCACCCACGGAGAGCTCCCCGTGAACCTCAAGTTCCTCTGCGAGGGCGAGGAGGAGATCGGCAGCATCCATCTCGGCCCCTGGGTCGAGGCGAACGCTACGCTGCTCGAGGCCGACGGCATGCACTGCCTCGACGGCCCGGTGGACACCGCCACGCTCCTCCCCGACGTCGACCTCGGCCTCAAGTCGGTGCTGTTCGTCGAGCTCGTCGCCCGCGGCGCCAACGCCGACGTGCACTCGCTCAACTTCCCCCTGCTGCCGAGCCCCGCCTGGGACCTCGTGCGCGCCCTCGGCACGATCATGGACGACCAGCGGCGCATCCTCGTCGACGGGTGGTACGACGGCCTCTACGAACTGCAGGACGAGGACGAGGAGCAGCTTCGCGAGAAGGCGGAGCGCGTCGACATGGAGGCGGTCAAGCGCGAATGGGGCATCGACGCGTTCGCGCTCGGGCGCGACGGCGTCGACGCGCACCGCGCACGGCAGTACGAGCCGACCGCCAACATCGCGGGGCTCGTCTCGGGCTACACCGGACCGGGATCGAAGACGATCGTGCCGAACGAGGCGCGCGCCAAGATGGACTTCCGCCTCATCCCGCACATGCGCCAGGAGGACGCGATCGACAAGCTCCGGCGTCACCTCGACGCGCATGGTTTCGCGCACGTCGAGATCCACGGCGAGGCTCGCGCCGAGCCGCCCTACAAGATCTCCGTCAAGGAGCCGATGGCGCAGGCGGTCATCGCGGCGGCGATGCAGGTGTGGGGAGAGCCGCCTATCGTCAACGGCGTCTCCGCCGAGGGGACGATCCTGAAGCACGTGTGGATCCCCTGCGTTCTCACCGGGTTCGCCAACCCCGGCGCCAACCTGCACGCGCCGGACGAGAACATCGTCGTCGCGGACTACATCAAGGGCATCAAGTACGCCGCCGCGATCATGCACGAGTTCGGCCAGCAGCCGTGAACGCCCTCCCGATGCACGACGACGCCCTCCAGGGCCAGGTCGCCATCGTGACGGGCGCCGGGCGCGGCCTCGGGCGAGGCGGCGCGGTCGGCCTCGCACGCCGCGGCGCCACCGTGATCGCCGTGGC
>SKWV01000339.1 GCA_007128755.1 Trueperaceae bacterium | reverse complement strand
CCCAGCGTCCCGGATTTATGGTTCCGAGCCGACCAAAACAAGAAATCAACAGGTTCGTTCACGCATCGGTTTTCAAGGATCTCGGCCCGCAACCCCGAAGGGCCTGTCGCGAGCGCAAGGACTAATGTACACGATCTAGACCCCCTATGTCAAGCTCGATGGCGGCCTCGAGCGTCCGAGCCACGTACGTCAAGCGTTGCCCGCAATGGATGGCGCCCCCAACGCAGCCGCTACCTCCGACGCCACGCGAGCGACACCAGCGACCGTGTCATCGACCCACGACGTAGGGATGCTGCCACCTTCCACCTCACCATGTCCGCGAGTCCAACCTCCGAGCTCGGTCGCGGCGCTCGATCGCGCCTCGAACGTCGCCCGCCGGTGATCGAGGACGTAGCGCAGCAGCGATTCGGCCCGCTCCGCCTCCCCCACCGCCCGGAAGAGCCGGGCCGCACTCACGAGGGCGCCGAGCGTCGCGGCCACCAGCTCCGCCCGCGTCGCCCACTCCAGCACCTCCCGCAGGAGTTCGCGGGCCGCAGCGATCTCCCCCCGGGCGACCAACACCTCCGCCTCGCAGCAACGACACGCGATACGGCGGGCTTCGCCCGGCAAGCGACCGTGGAACCACCAGGGATTTGGCCCTCGGCCGACGCCGTCGAGCCACGAGGCGGCCGCCTCGTGGTCACCCGCAACCAACGCCGCCCGCGCCATGGTCTCGAGCGCGAAGTCGAACCCGGCGTCCGAGCCGTGCGCGCTCCGATGCCGGTCGAGCGCCTTTCGCGACCACTCCTCGGCAACCGAGACGTCGCGGCGAACCAGCGCGACGCGACCGAGTAGCGCTGCGGCGCCTGCGACCTCGTCACCGAACTGCTCGCGGGCGTAGGCGAAGGCACGCCTCCGCAGCGTTCGGCATGCGAGGGCCTCGGCTCGCGTGAGGCGACCGCTCTCGAGGTACGCGAGGGAGAGCTGGTTGCGAGTCCTGAACGTTTCGGACGATACTGCCTCGGCGTCGATGACATAGGACCTCGTCGCGCGCAGCACACGTTCGCTCTGGGTGAACTCACCGAGGACTCGCTCCAACCCCGAGGTGGTCACCAACATGCCTCTGAGGAGCTGGGTCGCGTCGGCCCCGGCCGCGCGGGCACGGGCCTCCGCGGCAGACAAGAGGCGTAGAGCCTCACCGACGCAGGGCATTCCCTCCGCGATGTTGTTCTGTATCGTCAGCTCGCAGTTGATGTCACCGATCTCACGCGCTGCGGCCGCGGCAACCTCGTACACGGGCCTGGCCTCCTCGTGTCGGCCCTGCCGGCCCAGCGCGAGCCCCAATCCCATGGTGAGCCAGAACCAGTCGAAGGCGTCGACCCGACCCTCCGCCAGTCGCACGCCCTCGCGGAGGCCCGCCTCGCCATGGTCACCCCAGCCGGCCCAGATCTTGGCGTAGTCGATCCCTGCTTGCAGCAACACACGAATCGACGAATCGTGCGGAGCGTTCGCGAGCGCCTCGACCAGGAGTTCCTCGACCAGGTCGTTCCTCCCTCGTGCCGCGCGGAACACGAGGAGGCCAGAGAGCGCTCCGTGCAACAGATCGTGACGATGGCGCGCGACGACCCAACGCCAAGCGGCCTTCACGTTCTCGAGATCGACCTCGATCTCGTCCAACAACCGACCACCACCAGGACGCGTTCGCGCGAGGCGCCGATCGGCGAGCATGCGGAGGTAGTGGTGCGCGTGACGCTCACGCGCTCCCTCGAACTCGGCGCCATGCGCGACCGCTCGCTCGCGCGCCACGTGCCACACGAGCGGATGGCGGCTGAAGCGCCCGTCCGCGCCACGCCGCAAGAACGACTTGTTCACGAGCGCCAACATCGTCGGCAACTCGGCCTCGGCCACCTCGCGCGCCGCGTCGAGGGTGAAGCCACCGCGGAACGCCGCGAGGCGCCGCATCACGACCCGCTCCCGCGGCCGCAGCAGCGACCACGACTCCTCGAGCACGCGCCGCATGCTGGTATGCCGCGGCGAGCGGTCCGGGGCGTCGGTCTCGAGCACGTCGATCCCACGCGCGAGTTCGGCGTCGATGGACTCGACGTCCATGACTCGGAGCCATCCCGCGGCCAGCTCGATCGCCAGCGGCGAGCCTTCCAGACGCTCCACGATGCCTTCGATCACGTCGAGCTGCTGCGTATCGGGGTCGAACAGCGGTGCAGCGCGACGGCCCGCCGTGACGAAGAGCTCCGCTGCTTCCGAGGGTTCCGTGACGGCGACACTGCGGTTGCCCACGGTTGGGCTTGGATCGCCGTCGCGAGCGGACGCCTCGATCGCTCGGAACGCCAAGCCCATGACGTCGTGGCGCCACTCCGCAGCCAACCCCAACGCGACTCTGGACGTCGTGAGGACGCGCAACGTCGGAGCACCGATCAAGAGCTCGTGCACCAAAGTCGGAGCACATGCGAGATGCTCGACGTTATCGAGCACGATCAGGAGTTCGCGCGACGCCAACCCTCGAACGACCTGCGCCGCGGCGTCACCGTCCCCTTCGATCCGTAGACCAACCGATCTGGCGATCGCCGCGAGGACGTCCTCTCGGCTCCTCGCTACCGTCAGGTCCACCACGCGGGCATCGTTCGCGAACGTCGACGCGACGGTGTGCGCGACCTCGAGTGCTAGACGCGTCTTCCCGATGCCACCGGGACCGACGAGCGTCAGCAGGCGACAAGCCGGATCACTGACCCGCGCCACGACCTCCCTCACCACGCCGCGGCGCCCCACCAACGGCGTGAGCCGCGCCGGAAGGAGTGAATGGGCGCGCCGATCATCGTGCGTCTGCGGCGGCTTCCCGTACGCCGCTGCACTTCCAACCTGCCCGGACCGTAGCGCGTCCGCCAACTCGATCGTGGCCGCCTCCGGCTCGGCACCCAACTCATCACGAAGACTCTCCACGTACGACTCGAACGCAGCGAGCGCCTCACCGCGCGCACCACGGCTCGCCAGCGCCACGAGCAAGCGCCGCACCACCACCTCGTCGAAGGGATCCACTCGCCGAAGCGTCGACAACACCTCGCTGGCGTCCTCCGGCACACCGGCCGCCAGCGCCGCATCGGCGACATGCAGGCCCACCGTCCGGACCGCATCACGCACGTCCGAGCGCTCGATCTCGAGCCACGAATCGAACTCCGGCGCCCCCGGCACCGCCACCCCCTCGAGCAACTCGCCGCCCACGAGCCGCCACGCGTCCGCCCACCGACCTGCTCGCCGCGCCTCGTGGAACGCCTCGAGATCACTCGGAACCGCCCACCGCACCCGGGTCCGCTCCCGCTCGAAACCGACCGCCAACGGATCCCGCGCGAGCTTCGCCAGCATCGGCCTCAGGTTCCCGCGCGCCGTCGACTCGGGCCGATCGGGCCAGAACAGCGTGATGAGCTCCTCACGGCCTACCCACTGCTGCGAGCACGCAACGTACCCGAGCAAGCCGCCACGTAGCCCGGAGGGGAACGTCTGCCAACGGCCCTCGCGAACCCGAACCGCTGGTCTGCCCAACAGCCTCACCTGGGGCATGGCACCCTTCACCATGCGTCACCATAGCGGTCGGCACGGCCACAAGGACCGCGCCGACCACCTCCGAGAGAAGGGCGAACCCACGAATCACGAGCCTCAGTGTGCGGGGCCCCCGGTGGGAAGCAGGCGCTCCACCGACACGAAGAGCACGTACGTCGGCTCGCCGAGCACGGCGTCCGTTCGCGCGAACGAACGGCCGAAGAGCGTCGGCGGCGACTCGGAACCTGTGCCGTACCAGGCGTCCACCGGCACGACGTACTCCACCCCGATCAGCCGCAGCTCACCGTTCGGCCGTGACTCGTACACGAAGAACCGTGGCTCCTCGAGCGTACCCCCGACCACATCGGCGCTACCACCCTTCACCAAGCGCACGCCGTCGGGCCACGTCGTGTCGTCGAGGCAGTCGGCGCACCTGGCGTAGCCCGCCTCGCGCGCCGCGGCACCGTCGCGGTAGAGAACGGCGGCAGCGTGGAGCGTCTCCAGACGCCGAGCGTCCGCGATCTCCTCGACGAGGGCGGCGATCACCGAAGGATCGCTCTCGGCTCCTCCGGTGCTACCGCCCGTCGTGAACTCGGCGCGAGCCACGGCGCTCATGGCGAGCAGCGTCATGAGGCCGATCCGATAGGCGCGGGGAACATCGAAATGGACCATCATCGAACTCCTTCCGGCGGAGGCGGACGAGCATTGATCGTGGCTTCGTCCGATCCGACGCTCCGACCGTAGGTGACACGGAGTGGTCGAATCGTGATCGAAGTGTGGCCGAAGCAAGGTCGCGTCGTGGCCGACCGATGAGCGACGGTGTGGCGGGAAGGGAGCGAGCAAACGGGCACGGATCTCATCGCACCGGTCCGGGGCTACGCTTCTACCCTGCATGCTCGAGCTTCGGCAAGCCACACGAGAAGAGGCACCCCGAAGGGTGCCTCTCTCTAGAACCTCTCGACCGATGCGCGAACCGTCCTGCGATGACTCCTTAGAAAGGAGGTGATCCAACCGCACCTTCCGGTACAGTT
>SKWV01000389.1 GCA_007128755.1 Trueperaceae bacterium | reverse complement strand
GAACGCCGCCAGCTCCGCGAGGATCGCCTCGTCGTGCGTCCCGACGTTGACCTTGGCCCCCGCGCGCCAGGCGCGCTCGACCAAGGCGACGAAGGCCGCATGGATGCGCGCTGGGTCGCGCAGGGCGACCTCGGGAGACTCGTGGTAGGCGCCCTTGACGATGCGGATCTCCATGGCGCCGACGTCGGGCGCGGCGGCGAGGAGCGCCTCGAGATCGTCGGGCGTGCGGTGGAGGTAGGCCTGCAGCACGCCCGAGGAGCGGGCGTGGCCGGCCTGCCACAGCGAGCGCAGCAAGGCGAGCGTGCCGTCGGTGTAGCGGACGTCCTCCATGTCGAGCGCGACACGCCCACCCTTCGATTCGGCGCTCGCGGCGACGAGGCCGGCGAGCTCCGAGGCGACCGCGGGATCGAGGGCGAGGGCGAGCTGCGTCGGCTTCAGGCTGATGACCGGGCGGATCCCGCCCGCGTGCAGCGCCTGGACGGTGCCCAGCACCTCGTCGGCCATGGCGCGCGCGCGCGCCACGTCGGGCACGTACTCGCCGAGCACGTCGACGATGACGGAGCGGCCGTCCGCCTGCAGGGTTCGCAGGATCGGGAGGGCCTCGGCCACGTCGTGGCCGGCCACGAACCGCCGTGCGCCGAGCCGGAAGCCGTGACGACGCACCAAGCGGGCCACGGGCTCGAAGCCGGAGATGCCCAAGACGGCGGCGCGGTAGGTGCTCAACACGCCGGGACCGCTGCGAGGTGGAGTTCGTGGGCTGTCGACACAGTCCAGTGTACCCAGCGTGGATGACCACGCAGTGGCCCGCGGCCACGGCGTGGTCGGCTGCGACGGCGAGTGAAACGTGCGACAACCCGCATGAGAGCGCCCTGCTAGCGTAGGTCACCGGGCCACAGACGCGTCAGACGTCGCCCGCCCTGCGAGGCCGATACGTGAGGGTCTACTTCGTACGACATGGCGAGACCGACTACGACGTGGTGCAGTCCCGCGGTGTCCGCGGATGGGCCACCTCCTTCGCGCCGCTGTCGGCTCTGGGCCGGCTGCAGATCGACACCATCGCCCGCGACTTCCGCCTCCAGGAGGCGGACGCGATCGTGTGCTCATCGTACGCTCGCGCGCTGGAGTCCGCCGCCCTCCTGTCGCGGGCGCTGAACAAGTCGCTCTACGTCGAGTACGACCTCCACGAGTGGCTGCCGCAGAAGGACCCGCTCGGCGAGATCGACGGCGACCTGTTGCGACGGGCCACCGTGCGCCTCGCGCCGGGACCCGGCGGAGCCGGAGACCCGTGGGAATCGATCGACGAGGTCCGTGATCGCGTGCTCGGCGTGTTGGGCCGCTACCGCGAGTTCGAGCGGCTGATCGTCGTGACGCACGCCGTCGTCATCCAGAGCGTGGTCGGGACGCACCGCTCGATCGATCACGCCGAGATCGTCCCCTACGACCTGGACGCGGAGCCGGTCGAGCGCTTCGCGATGAGCGCGAGCGCCATCGAGCACTGAGCCTACCGGATGCCGTGCAGGACCTCCTCGAGCCCTTCGGGATCGGTGATGGACACCTGCTTGGGATGCGTCTCGATGACGCCCTGACCCTCGAGCGCCTTGAGCGCCCGCGTCACCGTCTCGCGCGACGTACCGGCGAGGTTGGCGAGGTCCTGGTGCGTCAGGCGCACGAGCGCGTGCGGTCCGTCGAGATCGACCACGCCGCTGCGGTACAGCCGGAGCAGCACGTACGCGACGCGCCCTTGCGCGTCCTTGTAGGAGAGGATCTGCGCCTCGTCGTCCATCCCGCGCAGCCGGTTGGCGAGCGTGGTCGTGAGGTTGAGGCTCACGGCCGGGTACTCCTCGAGCAGCCGCTTGAAGTCGTCTTGGAAGAGCAGGTGCGCCTCGACGGGGGCGAGCGTCATCGCGGTGGCGCTGCGCGTCGCCTGGCCGAGCAACGCCATCTCGCCGAAGAACTCGGGCGGCTGGAGCAGCGCGAGGGTCTTCTCGTGGCCGCCTAGGTCGATCTTCGAGAGCTTCACGAGCCCCGAGGCGAGCAGGTACAGGGCGTCGCCGTTGTCGCCCTCTTGGAAGAGGATGGTGTTGGGCTCGAAGCGCCGGGTCCGCACGACGCTCGCCGCCACGTCGAGCGCCCGCTCGGGCGCGTTGTGGAAGAGCGGCACCGTGGAGAGGAAGGCCCGAAGGCTTGGGCCGGGGCTCGTGTCGGACATCGGTCCTCCAGGGTCCTCGTCCCGGGAACCGGGCGTGGACGTCTCCGTATACTACCCTTTGTGCCCGCCGTCCTAGAATGCTCCGACCTGCGCCGCTCCTACACGACCGGTCGCGGACGCATCGACGTGCTCCGCGGCGTCGACCTCGTGGTCGAGCCCGGCGAGGTCATCGCGGTGCTCGGGCCATCGGGATCGGGGAAGAGCACCCTCCTGCACCTGCTGGCCGGTCTCGACACGGCCGACGAGGGGGAGGTCCGCTGGTCGGGCCGCACGATCGCCCACACCCAGAGCGACGTCGCGCGGCGGCGAGCGTCGCACGTCGGGCTCGTGTTCCAGCACCACTACCTCCTGGCCGAGCTCAGCGCGCTCGAGAACGTGACCCTGCCGGCGCGAATCCAAGGGCGTCGCGCCGAGGCCGAGGCACGGGAGCTGTTGGCGGCGATGGGTCTCGGGGAGCGCGGCGACGCCCACCTGCACGCGCTGTCGGGCGGCGAGCGTCAGCGCGTGGCGGTGGCGCGGGCCATGGTGCTCCGGCCCCCGGTGCTGCTGGCCGACGAGCCCACGGGCAGCCTCGACCGGGCGAGCGCGCGCGAGGTCTACGCACTGCTCCGCGAGCTCGCGCGCGAGCGCGACGCCGCCGTCGTGGTCGTCACCCACGACGAAGGGCTGGTGGCGGACGCCGACCGGCGCCTGCGCCTCGACGACGGCGTGCTACGCCCGTCCGCGTGAGCGGCGCTTCTCGGGCGGCTGGCCCTGTGGCGGCTCCGCCCGAGCGGAGGCCGGCGGCGCCACGTCGACGCCTTCGCCAGCGGGCGCGTCGGCATGCTGCGGGTTCGGCGCGCCGCGTCCCTGCTGCTCGGCGCGCGCCGCCCAGCGGACGAGCTGATGATGCACCAGCGGCCTGACCTTCGCGAGCACCACGATCATGCCGAGCATCACGACCAGGGCGAGCAGCATCACCGTGTCGGAGACGAAGACGAGGTCGCCGAACCAGGCGCTGGCGACCAGCCAGGGGAACCGCGCGATCATGGCGGCGAGCCACAGGCGCCGGAGCGGCAGCCCCGACAGGCCGGCGGCGACGACGGCGAAGTCGACGTTGAGGATGAAGAAGATGACGCCCCACACCGCCACGCTGCGGATGCCGAGGAGCGCCTCCCACTCCGACCAGACCTTCGGCGTCACGAGCTTGAGCACGAGCGGTCGGCCGATGCGACGCGAGAGGTTGAGCGCGACGACCGCACCCAGTCCGAGGCCGACGATGCCGAACAGGATCGCGGGCACCACGCCGAGCGCCGCGCCGCCCAACGCCCCCACCAGCGGCGTCGGGATGAACGGCAGCAGCGCCGTGACCACGAACGACAGCACGTAGTAGAGCGGAGCGAGCCAACCGGCATCGTTGATAAAGTGCGACAGGGCCTCGGTCATCGACTCGACGCTCATCCTACGTGCTTCGGGTGACCGTAGCGTGTGCCCGGGCCGAAGCGTTCGCACCACCTGCAGCCATGACCCACGATCCGACCACCATCCCCCACCGCACGACCCCCCGCCTCGTCGAGCGTCCCTGGGGCGGGGTTCGTCTCGCCGACCTCGTCGACGCGCCCCACCCGGGCGCGGGTCCCTTCGGCGAGGCCTGGCTGGCCGGTCCCGACACCGTGGTGCAGGGCGGCCCGGCCGCCGGGGCGACGCTGGAGTCGCTCGCGCGTCGTCACGGCGCCGCCTTCGTGGGCACGGCGCCCGCGGCCCGCTTCGGCGACCGCATGCCGCTGCTCGTGAAGCTCCTCGACGCCGCCGAGCCGCTCTCCGTCCAGGTCCACCCCGACGACGCCTACGCGCTCCGCGAGGAGGCCGCCAGCGGCCACCTCGGCAAGGACGAGGCGTGGCTCATCCTGGCAGCCGAGCCGGGCGCCTCCGTGTCGTGGGGCTGGCGCCGCGCCGTCGACGCCGACGAGGTCCGCCGCGCCGCGCTCGGCGGCGACCTCGGCGCGCTGCTGCGCGAGGAGCCGGTGTCGCCGGGCGACGTGATCGTCAACGAGGCCGGCGTCGTGCACGCGGTCGGCGCCGGGGTGCTGCTCTACGAGGTCCAGCAGGCGAGCGACCTGACCTACCGGCTGTACGACTACGGCCGGCTCGGGCTCGACGGCCGTCCCCGGCCCCTCCACGTCGATGCGGCGCTCGCGGTCGCTCGCCTGACGCCCGGCGACGGACCGGCACCGCCGGCGCGACCCCTGGCACCCGGGCGGACGCGCCTGGCGCACACGCGCTCCTTCTGCCTGGAGCGCTGGGCGGTGGGCGGCGACGCGCCCGCCACGCAGGCCTGGACGGTCGAGGAGCGTTCGCTCGAGGTCTGGACGGTGCT
>SKWV01000325.1 GCA_007128755.1 Trueperaceae bacterium | reverse complement strand
GCGCTCCAACGAGAGCTTCTCGCGGTTGATGGCGCGGGCGTGGCCGCTCGCGCGCACCCCCTCGCGGTGGCTGCGCGAGCCGATGAGCGAGTGCAGGTAGATGCCGGGCACGCCGGCGAGGGCCAGCATGATCGCCTGCGCGCACATGAAGCGCTCGACCTGCGTCGCCAGCGCCTCGGGCCCGCGCGGGTCGCTGAGCGCGTCGAAGAACGACACGTTCAGCTCGTAGGGACTCTGGCTGCCGTCGGGATGCGACCGGTACGACACCAGCCCGCCGTGGGCGCGGACGCGCTCGGCGAGCGCGGCGATCTCGCCGGGGCTCAACAGCGCCTCGACGGGTCGCACGCCGATCCCGTCGTGCGACGCCAGGAAGTTGAAGAAGCAGGTCGCGTCCGAGGGGGTGGTGAGCGCGGCGGCCCACGACCGCAGCGCCGTGGCGTCGCCGTGGGCGAACGTGTGCAGCACGAGCGGCGGCAGCGCGAAGTTGTAGACCATGTGCGCCTCGTCGTGGCCGTCGCCGAAGTAGGCGACGTTCTCGTCGTGGGGCACGTTCGTCTCGGTGAGCAGCACCACGTGGGGCGCCACCGCGTCGATGACGCTCCGGAGGAGGCGCATGACCTCGTGCGTGCGGGGGAGATGCACGCACGTCGTGCCGGCCTCCTTCCAGAGGTACGTCACGGCGTCGAGCCGCAGGATGCTCGCGCCGCGGGCCACGTACGCCAGGACTACGTTCACGATCTCGAGCAGCACCTCCGGGTTCGCGTAGTTCAGGTCGACCTGGTCGGCACTGAACGTCGTCCACACGTGGCGGGTGCCGGCGCGTGTCTCGAACGGCGTCGTCAGCGGCGACGTGCGCGGCCGCACGACGCGCGAGAGGTCGGCGTCGTCCTCGACCGTGATGAAGTAGTCGCGGTAGGGAGCCTCGTCGCGCAGGAAGGCCTGGAACCAGGGATGGCTCGCCGACACGTGGTTGATCACCGCGTCGAACATCAGCCGGTGCTCGCGCGCGAGCGCCGCGACGTCGTCCCAGTCGCCGTAGGCGGGATCGACGACGAGATAGTCGGCCACGGCGAAGCCGTCGTCGGACGTCGACGGGTAGAAGGGCAGCAGGTGGACGGTGCTGGCCGTGTCGTCCACGTCGGAGGCCAGGAAGCGTCGCAGCGTCGCCAGCGGCCGCTCGCCCGGCGCGCGCACGCTGTCGGCGTAGGTGATGAGCACGGCGTCGCGCTCGTCGAGCGGGAGCGCGCCGCCGCCTCCGCCCGAGGGGACGCGCTGCTGGGCCGAGAAGGTCTCGAGCGCCCGGCAGAGCGCTTCGAGATGCTCCTCCACGGGGTCGCCGTAGAGGAACGCGAGGTGCCGCCCGAGGCGCTCGCGGTGCTCGGCCGCGAGCCGGGTCATGCGCGGCCCGTGCTCACACGTCGGTCCCGACCGGGGCGGCGCGCGCAGCGGTCGCGCCGCCGGGCGGCGGCCGGCGCAGCAGGACCGCGAGCTCCTTCGCCACCTGCCGCAGCGGCGAGGCGTCGCCGTCGACGCGGCAGAGCACGAACGCCCCGTCGATGGCGGCCGTGATCACGGCGGCGAGGCTCGCGGCGCGGGCCGGTTCGTGCGCGCTCGCCACGAGCTTCGCCTCGAAGCACGCACGGATGCCGGTGTACGCGTGGCGGCACGCGTCGCGGAGCCGCTCGAGCCCCGGCCCGGCCTCCAGCGTCACGGCCGCGAACGGCGGACTGGCGCCGTCGGCATCGTGCGCGACGCGGTCCGCGAGCGCCTCGACGAGTGCCTGCACCGCGTCGGCGGGATCGCCCACGGCGCCCAGGTGCCGTTCGATGAAGCGCTCGCTGCGCCGGGCGCGGTCGAGGATGGCCGCGACGGCGAGCTCCTCCTTGCCGCCGGGGAAGTGGTGGTAGAGCGAGCCACGCTGCAGGCCGCTCACCGAGAGGATCTGGTTGACGCCGGTCGCGTGATAGCCCTGGCGCTCCAGGAGCGCGCCGGCCGTGTCGAGGAGCATGCGCCGCGTCGTGATCATGACGAAAGCATATGGACCGTTCGGTCCAGGCGCAAGAGGCATGGAGCCCGGGTGTCGACCGGCAGCGAGGGGCGGCCGTCTCGTGACGATGATGCTCGGGTGTGCTCTACTTGACGGTCGCGCGCACCTTCGCGCGACCCGGCCTTCGACATCATGACCACGGATCCCGTCACCCACCCGTCCACCCTCCCGTCGCGCCAGGGCGAGTTCTTCCTCGCCGGGGCCCCGACGTACGACCGCCGCAGCCCGCTGCGCTGGGTCGTCTCGCACCTCCTGCGGTACTGGCACTACTTCGTCTTCTTCTTCGTCGCCTCGGTGCTGGCCAGCGTGCTCTTCGCCGTCGTCCCGCGCGTGATCGGCGTGGTGTTCGACCTGGTGCTCGAAGGCACCGACCCAAGCCGGCTGTTCGCGCTCGCGTTGGCGCTGCTGGGCATCACGATGGTGCGGGGGCTGCTCGACCTCGGCGGGTCCCTCGCGATCGAGACCCTCGCGCAGCGGCTCGAGCGCGACGCGCGCGACGAGCTCTACCTCGGCCTGCTCGGGAAGAGCCAGACCTTCCACAACCGCCAGCGCGTGGGCGACATCATGGCGCGCGCCAACAACGACGTCCGTCAGCTCAACGCCATGATGAACCCGGGCGTGGCCCTCATCTTCACCGACACGCTCCTGGGGCTGATCACGCCGATCGTGTTCATCGGCTTCCTCGACGCGCGCTTGCTCGTGTCGCCGCTCGCGTTCGTGGTGGTCTTCGTGCTGGCGGTCCGCCTCTACATGCGGCAGCTGAACCCGGTGTCGAGCGCGCTGCGCCGGCAGTTCGGGGTCCTGAACGCGGGCCTGAACGAGACGATCACCGGCATCGAGGTCGTCAAGGCGGTCGTGCAGGAGGACCAGGAGCGGCGCAAGTTCCGGAGCGACGCCCGCGCCTACCGCGACTACTTCGTGCGCCAGGGCCTCGTGCAGGCGCGCTACCTCCCCGTGCTCCTGGTCGGCATCGCGCTCACGGGCGCGTTCGCGCACGGCGTGTGGCTGGTCTCGGCGGGTGAGCTCACCACCGGCGACCTCGTCGCCTACATGGGCCTCATGGGGCTGCTGCGCTTCCCCGCGTTCATCTCGATCTTCTCGTTCTCGCTCGTCCAGCTCGGCCTCGCCGGCGCCTCGCGGATCCTGGAACTGCTCCGCACCGAGACCGAGATGGACGAGAACGCCGACGGTCACGCCGCGCCGATCGAGGGAGAGATCGTGTTCGAGGACGTCTCCTTCGCCTACGAGGGCGCACCCGAAGGGAAGATGGCCCTGCGCGACATCTCGTTCCGGGCGCGGCCGGGGCAGACGGTGGCCGTCGTCGGCCAGACGGGCTCGGGCAAGAGCACGCTCACCAAGCTCGTCAACCGCGCCTACGACGTCACCACCGGCCGCATCCTCGTCGACGGCGTCGACCTGCGCGTCTGGAACATGGAGTCGCTCCGGTCACAGGTCTCCGTGATCGAGCAGGACGTGTTCCTCTTCTCGCGCAGCATCGAGGAGAACATCGGCTTCGGGCTCGGCGACCGCGCCACGCGCGCCACCATCGTGGCGGCGGCGAAGGCCGCCCAGGCGCACGACTTCATCGAGAGCTTCGCCGAGGGCTACGCGACCGTCGTCGGCGAGCGCGGCGCCACGCTCTCGGGCGGCCAACGGCAGCGTCTCGCCATCGCCCGCGCGCTCCTCACCGACCCGCGCGTCCTCATCCTCGACGACTCCACCAGCGCCGTCGACAGCGCCACCGAGGACGCCATCCAGCGGGCCATCAACGTGGTCCTCGAGGGGCGCACCACCCTGATGATCACGCACCGACTGTCGCAGATCCGCCGCGCCGACCTGGTGCTCGTGATCCACGGCGGCCGGCTCATCGACCAGGGGACGCACCACGAGCTGTTGGGTCGCTGCGATCTCTACGCGCGCATCTTCGCGAGGTACGACTGATGGGCTTCGTGATGGACGGCCTCGCCGGCGAGGCGTACGACCGCGAGTACTCCGATCGCGAGCTGGTCACGCGCATCGGGCGCTACTTCCGGCCGTTCGGGCTCATCATGGTGATCGTCGCGGTGACGGTCTTCCTCGCGGCCGTGCTCGACGCCGTCCTGCCGGTGCTCATCTCGGCCGGCATCGACCGCCTCGCCGAGGTGGCGGTGACGGGCGGCGACGTGTGGGAGGGGACCGCCTGGATCGTCGCCGCCATCCTCGCGGCGACCGCCCTGTCGTGGACGTTCAACTTCTTCCGGCAGTGGCTCACCGCCCGCGCGGTCGGCGACGTGGTGCTGCAGCTCCGTACCGACGCGTTCGACGCGGTGCTCGCGCGCGACATGTCGTTCTACGACGAGTTCGCCACCGGCCGCATCGTCAGCCGCGTGACCTCCGACACCCAGGACTTCTCGAACGTCGTGACGCTCACGCTCAACCTCATGAGCCAGGTGCTGCAGGTCGGCATCCTGGTCGCCGTGCTCTTCGTGATCGACGTTCGGCTGGCGCTGGTCGCGCTCACGATCGCGCCCTTCATCGTCGCCGCGGCCCTGGCGTTCCGGCGCATCGCCCG
>SKWV01000211.1 GCA_007128755.1 Trueperaceae bacterium | reverse complement strand
TCGTCGACCTCCTCAAGATGGCCGTCGAACGCGGCGCCTCGGACCTCGTGATCACCGTCGGGCTGCCGCCGATGATCAAGATCCACGGCGAGTGGCGGCCGAGCGAGCACGAGGTCCTCAACCCCAACATGACGCGGCGGCTCATGTACTCGATGATGGACGAGAAGAAGCAGCGCAACTACGAGGAGCGCAAGGACCTCGACTTCTCCTTCGCCCTCACCGGCCACGGCCGCTTCCGGGTGAACGTGTTCCAGCAGCGCGGCTCGGTCGGCGGCGTGCTCCGGACGATCTCGGAGGAGGTCGTCCCCTTCGAGACGCTGGGCGTGCCCAAGGAGCTCTCGGAGATCGCCCGGCTCCCCCGCGGTCTCGTGCTGGTCACCGGCCCGACCGGTTCGGGCAAGTCCACCACGCTCGCCACCATGGTCGACCTCATCAACAACGAGTCGCAGAAGCACATCGTCACCGTCGAGGACCCGATCGAGTTCTATCACTCGCACAAGCGCTCGATCGTGAACCAGCGCGAGATCGGCGACGACACCGCCGGCTTCCACGCCGCGCTGCGCTCGGTGCTGCGGCAGGCGCCCGACGTCATCCTGGTGGGCGAGATGCGCGACCACGAGACCATCGGCGCGGCGGTGACCGCGGCCGAGACCGGTCACCTGGTGATGGGCACGCTCCACACCAACACTGCGGCCGAGGCGATCGACCGCATCATCGACGTCTTCCCCGAGGCCCAGCAGGAGCAGGTGCGGGTCCAGCTCGCGAACAACCTGCAGGCGATCTTCACCCAGCAGCTGATGCCGCGCCCCGGCGGCGAGGGACGCGTGCTGGCGTACGAGTTGATGATCGCCAACGCCGCGATGCGCAACCTCATCCGCGAGGGCAAGACGCACCAGATCCCGGGACAGATCCAGATGGGCGGCCAGGCGGGCATGATCACGATGGACGCCTGCCTCGCCGAGCTCCACCTCAAGCGGCTCATCACCTTCGAGATGGGGCTCTCGCGCGCCGTCGACGCCAAGGAGTACGAGCGGCTGGTCACCACCGGCGGCCTCGCGGGCGCGGCGGGGGAAGGCAACCCGCGCCCGACGCGTGGCGCCGACGTCGGCCCGCGCGTCGTCACCGGAGCGACCGTCGGCCGTCCGATGGGCGGCGGCCCCACCACGACCGGGCGCGGCGGCCGCGGGACGTGATCGGTGGCCGAGCGCGTGCTCGGTGGCGTGATCGCGTTGACACCCGGCCGCGCCGCACGTAGACTCCGACGCATGGTCATGAGGATGCGACGCCGGCTCAGGGTGATCGCGGCGAGGCAGACGGTGGGCCTACGCACGCTGCGGCCCGACGTCGTCGTCGGTCGCCGGGTCTGACCCGCCGATCTCGTACGATCCGTCAGGCCCCCGGTCACGCACCTCCGGGGGCCGTTCTCGTTCGCGGCGGCCCCACCGCCACACGCCCCACCGCTACTCGCCACACCGCCACCGGCACGACCGAGGAGTCCACCACGTGACACCACCACGCACGCTGCTCGACAAGGTCTGGGACGCGCACGCCGTGCGCGAGTTGGACAACGGCCAGACGCAACTCTTCATCGGCACGCACCTCATCCACGAGGTCACCAGCCCGCAGGCGTTCGGGATGCTGCGCGACCTGGGCCTCGCGGTGCGCATGCCGGAACGCACCTTCGCGACCGTCGATCACATCGTCCCCACCGACGTGCGCGAGGAGCCGTTCGCCGACGAGCTCGCCGACGAGATGATCAAGGCGCTGCACGCGAACTGCAAGCAGCACGGCATCACCTACTTCGACCTCCACTCCGGTCAGCAGGGCATCGTCCACATGGTCGGACCGGAGCAGGGCATCACCCAGCCCGGCGCGACCATCGCCTGCGGCGACTCCCACACCAGCACCCACGGCGCCTTCGGGGCCGTCGCCTTCGGCATCGGCACGAGCCAGGTGCGCGACGTGCTGGCCACGCAGACGCTGGCGATGACGAAGCCGAAGCTGCGCCGCATCGAGGTGAACGGCACGCTCGGACATGGCGTGTACGCCAAGGACGTCATCCTCCACATCATCCGCACGCTCGGCGTGAACGGCGGCATCGGCTACGCCTACGAGTACGCCGGCGAGGTGGTCGAGCGCATGAGCATGGAGGAGCGCATGACCGTGTGCAACATGTCGATCGAGGGGGGCGCGCGCTGCGGCTACGTGAACCCCGACGAGACGACGTTCGACTACCTGCAGGGGCGCCCCTACGCCCCCGGCGCCGACGACTGGGACGAGGCGGTGGCGCGCTGGCGCTCCTTCGCCAGCGACCCCGGCTGCGCCTACGACGACGTGGTCGAGATCGACGCCGCCGACATCGCCCCGACCGTCACCTGGGGCATCAACCCCGGGCAGGCGATCGCGATCACGGAGGACGTGCCGCACCCCGACCGGGTCGACCCCGCCGGGCGCGCCGCCATCGTCGAGGCGCTGCAGCACATGAAGCTCGAGGGCGGCGCGCCCATCCGCGGCACCCGGGTCGACGTCGCGTTCCTCGGCTCCTGCACCAACGCGCGCCTCTCGGACTTCATCGAGGTGGCGCGCGTCATCGCGGGCCACCGGGTGGCCCCCGGCGTGCATGCGATCGCCGTCCCCGGCTCCACGTTGGTGAAGGAGGAGTGCGAGCGGCGCGGCATCGACAAGGTCCTGCTCGCGGCGGGCTTCGAGTGGCGCGCCGCCGGCTGCTCCATGTGCCTGGCCATGAACCCCGACAAGCTCGTCGGCGACCAGCTCTGCGCCTCCTCCTCGAACCGCAACTTCAAGGGCCGCCAAGGTTCTCCCACGGGCCGGACGATCCTGATGAGCCCGGTGATGGTGGCCGCCGCCGCGGTCACCGGCATGGTCGCCGACGCCCGCGAGGTCTTCGGCCGCGAGCAGGCGGTGCGCGCATGAGCACCGCCATCGCCCCCATCCAGACGGTGCGCGGCCGCGGCGTCGTCGTGCCCGGCGACGACATCGACACCGACCGCATCATCCCCGCGCGCTACCTCCGCTGCGTCACCTTCGACGACTTGGGCCAATGGCTCTTCTGGGACGTGCGCCACGACGAGGACGGCGCGCCGACCGGCCACCCGCTCGACGAGGCGCGTCACGCCGGCGCCAGCGTGCTGATCTCGGGCCGCAACTTCGGCTGCGGCTCGTCGCGCGAGCACGCCCCGCAGTCGATCCGGCGCGCGGGCTTCGACGCCGTGGTGGCCGAGAGCTTCGGCGAGATCTTCTTCGGCAACGCCACCACCCTCGGCCTGGTGTGCCTCACGCTCGGCGGCGACGATCTCGCCGCCGTCGCCCGCAGCGTCGGAGCCGATCCGGCGCAGTCCCTCCTGATCGACGTCGACGCCGCCACCGTGCGCCTCGGCGAGCGCGTCTACCAGGGCAGCATCGCGGCCAGCGCCCGGCGCGCCCTCAGCGAGGGTCGCTACGACCCGCTGGCCGAGCTCCTGGCCGCGGACGACGCCGTCAGGGCCGTCGCCGAGCGGCTGCCGGCGGTGGGGCGCTCGTGAGCGCCACCCGCCGCCACCGCGTGGCCGTGCTGCCCGGGGACTTCATCGGCCCCGAGGTCATCGGCGCCACGCTCGAGGTGCTGGCCGTCCTCGCCCCGCGGGCCGGCTTCGAGCTCGAGCTCACGTCGCTCCCCTTCGGCGGCTCCGCCATCGACGCGCACGGCAGCGCCTTCCCCGCCGCGACCCGCAGCGCGGTGAGCGAGGCCGACGCCGTGCTGATGGGCTCGGTCGGCGGGCCCGTCGGCGACCACCCATGGAACCGGCTCCCGCGCGAGGAGCGCGTCGAGAGCGCGATCTTGGAGCTCCGCCGCCACTTGGGCGCCTACGCCAACCTCCGTCCGGTCACGGTCTTCCCGGGGCTGGAGCGGCTCTCGCCCCTCAAGGAGCACGTCGCGCGCGGTACCGACATGCTCATCGTGCGCGAGCTCACGGGCGGGATCTACTTCGGCAAGCCCTCGTCGGTGAGTTTCGAGCGCGGGATCTCCACCGACGTCTACGAGCGCTACGAGGTCGAGCGCATCGCCCGGACGGCCTTCGAGATCGCCAGGACGCGGCGCGCTCACGTCACCAACGTCGACAAGGCGAACGTGCTCGACGTGTCGCAGTTCTGGCGCGACGTCGTCGTGGGCGTGCACGCCGAGTACCCCGACGTGACCCTCGATCACCTGTACGTCGACAACGCCGCCATGCAGGTGGTGCAGGGGCCGGCCCGCTTCGACGTGATCGTGACCGCCAACCTCTTCGGCGACATCCTCTCCGACTTGGCCGCCGTGATCCCGGGCTCCCTCGGCGTGCTGCCCTCGGCGAGCCTCGGCGGCCCCGTCGGCCTGTTCGAGCCGGTGCACGGCAGCGCGCCCGACATCGCCGGGCAGGGCGTCGCCAACCCGGTCGGCACGATGCTCTCGGCCGCGCTGCTGCTGCGGCACGCGCTGGCCGAGGGCTCCGCGGCCGACGCGCTCGAGGGCGCGGTGCGCGCGGCGTTGGCCGACGACCAGACGCACGACTTGGGCGGCACCCGTGACACCGCCGCCTTCACGGCCGCCGTCGTGGCGGCGCTGCCCCGATCCGTC
>SKWV01000327.1 GCA_007128755.1 Trueperaceae bacterium | reverse complement strand
TTCACGTTGCCCCAGTAGCTCTCGGGCTGCGGATGGACGTGGGGATCCCCGTAGATCTCGCTCGTCGACGCCTGGAGGATCTTCGCCCGCGTCCGCTTCGCCAGGCCGAGCATGTTGATGGCGCCGTGCACGCTCGTCTTGATCGTCTGGACGGGATCGCGCTGGTAGTGGACGGGGCTCGCGGGGCATGCGAGGTTGTAGATCTCGTCCACCTCGACGTAGAGGGGGAAGGTCACGTCGTGACGCATGAGCTCGAAGTGCGGGGCGTCGACCAGGTGCGCGACGTTGTCACGCGTGCCGGTGTAGAAGTTGTCGACGCACAGCACTTCGTCTCCGCGCTCCAGCAGGCGCTCGCACAGGTGCGAACCGAGGAAGCCGGCCCCGCCCGTGACGAGCACGCGGCGACGGCTCAGCATGCCCGGCTCGCGGCGTGTGGATCGGAGACGCACGATTTCACCATGCCGTCATTCAAGCACATTCACGCACGACGCCGGCGACACCTGCACGAGGTAACGGGCCGCGGTCGGCTCGGATCGTCGAGACCGAGAACTGTGAGAAGTAGGTGTGTTTCACGTGTGGAACCGTGAGCGCGGACCGGATGTGCCCTAGGCTACATGCGCCGCGCGGGCCCTTGTTCCTCATCTGGTTGGCTGGGTAGTCTGCGGTCGCGAGGGCACACGAGCGGCCCCTCGGATGCGATGAAGTTCGACTCGAACGTGGGCGCCTGGTGAGTCGGATGGAGCAAGTGGCGCAACCGGCTGAGGCGGGACTCTTGGCAGCAAGAGCCCCTTCCTCCGAACTCGGCGAGATGTTCCCGATCGGGAACGATCGCGCGACCTGGGAGGCACGACCGTGCATGAACCGTCCACCGACCGAGCGCGACCCTCTTCGCAGCGGCCACACCACGGGCCTCGATCCGTGCGGCACCAGCGCGTGGGCCGCGCCCTCGCCGGCGCCCTGCTCGCGCTCGCGCTCACCGCGTGCGGCACCTCGCTGACATCTCCGCTCGAGCCGGGTGACGCGCAGCCGGCGTCTGCCTTCGTGGTCTCGCCGCAGATACCGACGACCGACGTGGCCGTCACCTTCGACGCGCGCGCGGTCGCCTGCGCCGCCGCGCCATGCACGTTCGTGTGGGACGACGTGACCGACGACGTGTTGCACCTCGGCGAGGGCGACGTGCTCATGGTCACCTTCCCCGGGGAGGGCCCCAAGCGTGTCCGCCTCACCGTCACCGACGCCGACGGCCACGCCCTCACGCACCTCGCCGACCTCGACGTCCTCGCCACCGGGTTCACGCCCGTGCCTCGGCCTTCGGTCCCCGAGTTCGTGACGCTCCCCGGCGACGAGCCGATCGGGCGGCCCCCGCACGGACGGGGCCTGGAGCTACGGCCGGTCGAGCCTCCGGGACTCGCGCGGCGCGGCGATCTGGAGGATGCAGGCTCCCCGACCGCACCCCGTTAGAGCGTCGGCCCGCGGTCGTCCGCATCCGAGCGGATCTCCTCGATGTCGACACCGCGGCCCAACGCCAGCGACCGCTCGGCCGCCTCGAGCACCTCCACCACGCGTAGGCCCGACGTCCCGTCCGAACGCGGGTCCGCCCCCGCGGCGACCGCTTCGACGAAGTGCCGGGTCTCGAGCCGGAGCGGCTCCTCCCACGGGATGTGGGGGATGGTGATGTCGCCGTACCGGTAGGTGCACGCCAACTCGCCCTCCTCCGCGTTGTACCCGGGGGGCGCAGCGACGCCGCGGTCGTAGAGCCGCAGCTTCTCGAGCTGCTCGAGCTCGTCGTACACGAGCATCTTCTCGTTGCCGACGACGGTCGTGCGGCGGGTCTTGTCGGGATCGATCCACGAGACACGGATGCTCACCAGAGCGCCGCTCGGGTACTCGAGGTGGAGGTAGACGAGGTCGTTGACCCCACGCATGACGTACGATCCCGCCTGAGCGGTGACGCGGACCGGTTGATCGTCCAGGAGGAAGTTGGCGGTCGAGACGTCGTGCGGCGCGAGGTCCCACAGCGCATCGGTGCCGAGCTGGTAGTGCCCGAGGTTGGTGCGCACCGCGTCGATGAAGTACACCTCGCCCAGTTCGCCGTCCTGGATCATGCGCCGCATCTCGACGACCGCCGGGGTGAACTCGACCGTGTGGCCCACCATGAGCCGGCGGTCGCGCGCGCGCGCCAGGGCCACCAGGGCGCGGGCGTCGCGCACGCTGGTGGTGAGGGGCGTCTCGACGAGGCAGTTGAGTCCCTGCTCGAGTGCCGCCGTGGCGATCGCGAAGTGGGTGTGGGGCGGGGTCGCGATGGCGACGGCATCGAGCGTCATGTCGAAGAGGGTCGTGTAGTCGGTGGTGATGCGCACCCCGGGCAGGTCCCGCTGGAGGCGCGCGAGGCGCTCGGCCTCGAGGTCGGCCACCACCACGAGGCCGCTCGCGGCGTCATCGGCGAAGGAGCGGGCGAGGTTGGGGCCCCAGTTGCCGGCACCGATCACGGCGACCCGCACCGGGCGCCGGGTGCCCAGGCGACGCCGTTCGGGGAGCGTCGTGGTGACGCCGTTGGCGCGGGGTGGGTGCACGCTGGTCGATCTCGGGTCCTCGGTCGGCACGTGATCAGCTGGCATCGTCGTTCACCGCCTCGGTTCCACGCCGTGGTGTGGCAGGACGGCCGCGGGCGCGGCGTCCGCGAGAAGGGCAGGAAGATTCGTCATGGCGGCTCTCACTTCCGAGAGCCGGAGGAGGCCGTGCTCGACGACGGCCGCTCGGCCGGTGCGGAGGACGCCCGCAGCGCCGATGTGGAAGACGTGAGACGACCCCTCATGGGAATGAGGTTAGGGCGAGCGGCGTCGTGCATGCGGCTCAGGCATCACAGGCGACGCACCGTCGTCGCGCCTTCGCACCCGAAGCGCGCCATCCCATCGCTCACATACGCGAGATGGGGAGGCTACCGATAATGGCGACGTGTCACCACCCAGCCCTCGACCACGCCCCCACCGTCACGGACGCCGCGAGCGCCCGTCTGGCACGACGCCGATGCTCCTCGCGCTCATCCTCCTCCTCGGCCTCACTCAGGCGTCCGAGCACGACGAGGCCCGACGCCTCCAGCGCCAGCACGCGGTGCTCTGGGAGCCTTACGGGGCGTGGCTCATCCACGTGCCGGACTTAGGCGGCAACCCCTTCGACGTCGTCGCCACGGCGACCTTCGAGCACGCTGCGAGCGGCGAGCGGCGCACGACGCCGTTGTTCCATGCCGGCGATGACTGGTGGGAGTTCCGGTTCACGGGAGAGCGCACGGGCACCTGGACGTTCGGCACGCGCAGCGACGTCGACGCGCTCGATGGTTGGCACGGCGAGGTCGTCGTCGAGCCGAACCCGGATCCGGCCGCCGAAGGCTTCCTCACCACGGCCGGGCGGCACTTCGCGGCCGCGATCGACGAAGAGGGCACGCTCGCCGCCCGCACCTACAACGTCTACATGAACCCCGTGTTCACGGAGCTGCTCGACGACTACCCGACCGACGGCGACGCCCTGGTCCGAGCCGCCGACGAGATGCTGGACGAGGTCGAGGCGCACGGTTTCGACGCCATGTTCGTGATCGTGCTCAACAGCTGGTTCTCGTTCGGCGCCCGTCCCTACACCGACCACGACAGCGAGAACCCGTCCCTCGTGACGTTCGCCGTTCTCGAGACCCTGATCCTGCGGGCGCACGCGCGCGGCCTGAGCGTGCACATCTGGGCGTGGGGCGACGAGGAGCGGCGCTGGACGCCGATCGGTGTCGGCGGCATCAACGGCGTGGCCGACCGGCGGCTGCAGCGCTACATCGCGGCCCGCTTGGGGCCCCTCCCGGGTTGGACCATGAGCTACGGCTTCGACCTCGAAGAGTGGGTCACGCCCGACGAGGTTCGTTCGTGGGCCGACTACCTCCACGAGCACATGGGTTGGCCGCACCTGCTGATGGCGCGCGAGGCCCACGAGGGCGTGCGGGCCGACGGGCGGGTCTTCGACATGGGCGACGAGAAGCTCGACGTCTTCTCGACCGACGAGCGGCCCGAAGACGACTTCTTCGACACCGCCTTGGCGCTGCAAGCCGGCGCCGACGTGCCGCTCTTCTTCGAGCGTCGCTTCCTCCACACCCGCGACGACGTCTGGGACATGGACACCACCCGTCGGGCGCTGTGGCAGTTCACGCTCGGCGGCGGCACCGGCGCCGTCTGGGGGCGGCTCTTCGTCGACGGGCCGCCGTACCCGGAACCGGAGCACCTGCGCACGCACCGGGCGTTCTGGAAGGAGCGGCTCGGCCTCGACCTGACGGTCGCGGCGCGCATGGGCGGGGTCGCCGAGGGCTACCTCCTGCGGAACCCGGAAGGGACCCGCGCCGTGTTCTACGTCGAGGCCACCGCGCAGGTACCGTTCGACGTCGCTGAGGCGGCCGGGCCGCACACCGCGGTCGCGGTCGACACGCGGGCGTCGTACCAGGAGATCGACCTCGGTGTGGTGGCGGCCGGGGAGCACGTGTGGAGCGCGCCGTACGAGTCGGATTGGGCCGTGGCCATCGGAGGCTTCTAGGGCCTCCCGTCACCCCTTGCTCAGTACCGCCACCTCTGCTTCGGTCTCGTGACGCGGGCCGAGCCC
>SKWV01000343.1 GCA_007128755.1 Trueperaceae bacterium | reverse complement strand
TGCCGGTCGGCGCCACCGTCAGCAAGGCGATGTTGCGGCGGGACTCGGCGAGGCTCGACTCGCCGATGCCGGGGAAGGCGCCGCGCTCCTGCGCCAGGTCGCGGCTCGCCGCGGTCGCGGCTTCGCGGAGCTCCGAGATGATGGCGCTCACGGCGTCGCGGCCTTCGGGGCTGTCGTAGCGGAAGCCCATGCGGATGAGCGCGTCCGCGAGTCCCATGATCCCGAGCCCGAGGCGCCGCAGGTAGTGGCTCATCTCGCGATTGTCTTCGAGGGCGAAGCGGTTGACCTCGAGCACGTTGTCGAGGAAGCGGATGCAGGTGCCGACGTCGCGCCGGAAGCCGACGGTGTCGAAGCCCTCCAGGCCGACGTCGCTGGCGATCACGTACTCCGCGAGGTTGATGGCGCCGAGGTCACAAGGTTCACCGGGAAACAATGGGATCTCGCCACAATTATGTGCAATGAAACCATTTGCGTCGAAGGCATGCACCGAATCGACGGTGACGTCGTAGACATCCTCGACACCGTCATCGTCGATCGAAGCCACCGTGGCCACGAAACGCTCTCGGTTGAGTTCACGGCCGTAGGCCGCCAGCGCCGCCTCGAGCCGCTCGCGTTTCGCGGCGAGACCGAACCCGATGACCTCGTAGAAGCGCGCGAGATTGGAGTTCGCGATCACGAGCTCGTGCTGCGCCCTCACCGGGTACGACTGCGAGCCGCCTCGTCCGTCGGGAAACTCCGCGGTTCCGGACGGTCGCCGCTCGCGGTAGAGCGTCGAGATGACACCGAGCCTCGACAGCATTCGCTGGACGCGAATCAGCAATGCTTCATCGGACTGCGCCAACCGCACGGAAACGCCTTTCTCCTGGGTTCCCTGCACGGAACCGTCTGCATCGAACAATCCCTGGAGAAACCCGCGGTAGAGCTGCGCCGAGCCGCGTTCAACCCGGTCGGTTACGGTCTTGTTGCCATACCGGATGTCGAACGCATGAGCGAGCCGCGTGAGCGCATCCGAAGCAAGCCGCACCTTCGTCGACGACTCACTGCGCCAGAGTCGGCCGATACCCATGCCCGGCGCCCGCAAGGCCGCCGTCGCCCGCTCCGCGAGGACGGTACGCTCATCACCCCAGAGGTCGAGGCAGGCCATCTCTTCCCGATCGACCTTGAACGTTCCGTCACCGACCAGCATGCCCAACAACCAACCCTGATCGAGGGTGCCGACACCCGACCAGGATGACGCAGTGCGCTGATCCGACAGCACGACCTCGTCGCCCGGCCGAAGCTCGCCCGCCTCACACCATTCACTACGAACGACGTAGCGCGTGCGCTCGCTGACGCGCTTGAGCCGGTGGTCGGGCGTGAGGCGCATCTCGTAGCCCTCGGACGTCCGCAGCCGCACGACCGGCTTCGTACCGGTCTTGAAGAATCCTCTGCTCTCCAATGGATACGACATACCGTCGACGACGGCGCAGAAGTCTCGGTCGATGAGTTCCGCGACCTGCCTGGCGCCTACGTGTGTCATGACCCACGTGTCAGCGGTGACGCACGGATTGGTCGCCTTGATCTCCCCCAGCGACTCCCGCATCGGGTTGTGCTCGTTGATGCGGTCGATGTAGATGAGGCCGGGCTCGCCCGTCGACCAGGCGTGGGCGGCGATGTCGCGCAGGACGGGCGCGTCGCCCGTGCGCTGGGCCGCCTGCATGTAGGCGTCGGACACCAGCACCGAGATGTTGAAGGTGCTGATGTCGCCCTCGAGCCGCTCGCGCTCGAGGTCCTTGGCGGTGATGAAGTCCTCGATGTCGGGGTGGGTGATCGTCATGGTCGCCATGCCGGCGCCGCGGCGGGTGCCGCCCTGCCGGATCACGCGGAGGGTGGGAGCGAACACGTACCGCAGCGTCGCCACGGGTCCGGCGTGCTCTGCCCCGCCCAGCTTGGCCCAGCGCGCGAAGTTGTCGAACACCTCGACGGAGAACGACGACGGCCCGCTCGACGTGCCGCCGGAGCCGTTGACGGGGGTGCCTTCGGCCCGCAGCTCGCTCAGGTCGAGGAGCAGGTCCTCGCCGCGCAGCAAGGAGGTGACGACGTCGCTGGCGTGCTGCCAGATGGACTCGACCGAGTCGCCGACCTGTTTGACGACGAGCGAGGGTGGCGCCTCGTGGTACTCGACGAACCTCGCCGCGTGATAGCCGCGCGTGACGTAGGAGCCGTGCACGAGGTCGAGGTAGGTGCCGTCGCGGACCTTCTCGTAGTCGGCGTGGCTCGGAGCGATCGTGAGGTAGAGCTGGCCGACCGCGCCCGCGTAGGGCCGCTTGGGGCGGATCGGGTCGAGGCAGAGGCCGTTGCCGCCGCCGACCTTGGTGACGACCGCGAGCTTGGTGGCGAGGTGGAGCACCCAGGCGTCGCTGGCTTCGGTCTCGGGCCGGCCATCTTGGACGAAGCAGTTGAGCACGTTGCCGTGGCTCGTGGCGGCGCCGGCGAGGACGCGGCCTCCGGGGCAGAAGCGCTTGCTGAGCATGAGGTCGAAGTAGGTCTCGGCGTAGTGACTTCGCACCGCGACGTCCTCGGGGGTGGCGACCCATTCGGCCACGCGCCGGAAGAGGCCGAGGAGGTCCTCGTCGCCAGGCTGGAAGTACTGACGCTTCGCGATCGACACGGCGTGCGCGTCGAAGGCTTCGAGTGCCTGGCGGTGAGCGTGCGGTGCGACGTTGGCCACGGCGGTGAACCCCTTTCGGAGGGCAAGCCCCGGGCGACGATGCCACCCAAGGCCCTGGAGCAGCGGGTACAAGCCCTTGTACGTCCCTGCCCAGGATGTACAAGATGTCGTGCTCGTGCGATGGAGGATTTCACTCGCGTACGCCTCGAGCTGATACGAGAGAGCCTATCACGCGCTCTCGGTCAGGGTACAAGATGTGGCGGTACGTGCCCGGCCGCCCACCACAGGTTGTGCCCCTACCGGCACGACGAGGCCGTCCAGGAGGGGCGTTCCGGGCAGGGAGCGTGCCGATACGAGAGCGTACCGCGCCCGAGGGGTCGGCCACGGCCGATCGGATCAGTGGCGGAAGTGCCGCTCCCCCGTCATCACCATCGCCAGGCCGTGCTCGTTGGCCGCGGCGATGACCTCGGGGTCGCGCACCGAGCCGCCGGGTTGGATCACCGCAGCGACACCCGCGGCGGCCGCGGCGTCGAGGCCATCGCGGAAGGGGTAGAAGGCGTCCGAGGCGCAGGCGCCGCCCGTGGCCCGGCCGGCCGCCTTGACGGCCGCGATCTCGCCCGCATCCACGCGACTCTGCTGACCCGCGCCGATGCCGACCGCGCGCCCGCCCTCGGCCAGCACGATCGCGTTCGAGAGGGTGTAGGCGCACACCACCCACGCCAGCTCGAGGTCGCGCCACTGCGCCTCGGTCGGCTGCACCTCGGTGACGACGCTCCAGCCGCTCCGGTCGCGGCTGATGCCGTCCGCGCCCTGCAGCAAGAAGCCGCCATCGATCCGCCGCAGCGAGGGCGCGGCGGGCCCGGGAGCGGTCGCCTCCAGCACGCGCATGTTCTTGCGCCGCGCGGCGAAGCGCTCCAGCGCCTCGGGGGTGAAGCCGCGCGCGATCAGCACGTCGGCCTTGGGGTTGGCGACGAGCTGCTCGGCCAGCGCGTCGTCGACGACGCCGTTGAGCGCGACCACGCCACCGAACGCGGACTTCGGGTCGGCCTCGAACGCGCGCTCGTAGGCGACCGCGAGGCTCTCGGCCACCGCGACCCCGCAGGGGTTCGCATGCTTGACGATCACGGCGCAGGGGGTCTCGCCGAACTCGTGCGCGAGCCGCCAGGCCGACTCCGCGTCGAACAGGTTGAGGTACGACAGCGCGACGCCGCCGTGCTGCGTGACGCCGTCCCACCAGCCGCGGCGCCCCTCCTCGCGATAGCTCGCGCCCTGCTGGTGCGGGTTCTCGCCGTAGCGCAGCACCTCGGCGCGTTCGAGCGTGAGGTGGAGCGTCGCCGGCAGGGCCTCGTCGCCGTCGAGGTAGCGCACGATGGCGGCGTCGTAGGCGGCGGTGTGCGCGAACGCGGTGCGCGCGAGCGCGCGGCGGCGTGTCGAGCCGACGTCACCGGCGCGGAGTTCGCCCAGCAGGCTCTCGTAGTCGGCCGGCTCGACCACCACCAAGACGGCGGCGTGGTTCTTGGCCGCAGCCCGCAGCATCGCGGGGCCGCCGATGTCGACCTGCTCCATCGCCTCGTCGGTCGTGACGGCGGGCGCCGCCACGGTCTCGCGGAACGGGTAGAGGTTGACCGCCACGAGATCGAAGCGGCCGATGCCGTGCTCCTGGAGCTGGCGCGCGTGCTCGGGCGTGGCGCGCGCGAGGATGCCGCCGTGCACCTTGGGGTGCAGCGTCTTGACGCGGCCGTCCAGCATCTCGGGGGCGCCCGTCACCGTCTCGACGGCGGTGACGCTCAGGCCCGCCTCCTCGAGCGCCCGCCTGGTACCGCCGGTGGAGACGAGGTCGAAGCCCAGGGCGGCGAGGCCCTGGGCGAACGGCACGATGCCCGTCTTGTCGCTGACGCTGATCAGGGCGCGAGGCATGGTCGCCCGGCTCAGTCGGTCGCGGCCGGAGCCGCCTCGGAGCCGCCGGCGTCTTCCTCGCCCGTGTCCTCGTCGGCGTCTTCGCCGGCGTCGTCGCCGGCGGGCGCCTCGTCCGGCGTCTCGTCCGGCGTGACCTCGAGCGTGGGCGCGCCGTCGAGATCGACGCCGTCGACGCCCTCGAGCTCCTCCGGGATGGCCGGGATGGAGAAGGTCGCGGGATCGGGCGTTCCGGGCGCGACGGCCAGGAACTCCTCGACCTCGATGCGCTCGCGGAGGTCGGCCAACCACGCCTCGCGCAAGGCGGCACGCTCCTCGGCGAGCACCTGGGCCTCGACCTGGGCGCGCACCTCGGAGAGCGGGCGCACGCGCTCGGGGGTCCGTTCGGCGACCAACACGACGATGCTCTCGGCGACCTCGAGCTCCTCGGTCTCGTCACCGGCGTCCTCGAGGGCCTCGGGCAACGCGGAAGGTCCTTCGGCCAGCACCAGCACGTCGCTCACCTCGAGCACCCCGTCGGGCAGCGTCGTGAAGGCGTCGGTGGTGAAGAGCGCAGCGTCGACGGCCGGCTCGACCTCGCCCCGGCGGACGCGCCCGAGCGAGACGTACTCGGCGTCGTGCGCCTCGGCGGCCTCATCGATGTCGACCCCGTCGAGGAGGTCGCGGCGGAACGCCTCGGCGCTCTCGACGTCGGGGAGCACCACGCGCACCACGTCGGCCGACGCCGGCACGGTGTACTGCGCCAGGTTCTGCTCGTAGCGGCTGGTGATGACCTCGTCGTCGACCGCGGCGTCGCGCGCGACGTAGTTGAGGACCGTCTCCGCCACGAAGCGGCGGGGGCCGACGAACGGCACGCCCAGCTCGCCCGCACCCTGGTACGCCAGCTCCTGGTCGATCAGCTGGTCGAGGATCGCGGGCTTGAAGAACGCGGTGATGATGAAGGCGGTGTCGGGCGACAGCGCCTGTTGGATCTGCGGGTTGGTGTACGTGGCGCGCACCAGGTCGCTGCGCGTGATGTGCACGTCGCCGACGCGCGCGACGGCGACGTTCTCGTACTCGAGCGGGCTGGCGGCGGGGATCTCGATCACGGCCTCACGCTTGAGCCGGGCGATCTCCTCGTCGAGCGCGCCGGCCTGCTTCGCGGCGAGGGCGTCCTCGCGCACGCGCTCCGCCACCTCTTCGAACGGTCGCGGCGTCGGCTCGAGGTACTCCTCGACGACGATCACGTGGAAGTCACCCGCGGCCTGGACCACCTCGGTGATGCCGCCCTCGCGCAGCGAGAACGCGGCGCTGGCGGCGGCCGTCGGCAGGGCCGGGCGACCGACCGGGCGCGGCTCGGTCTCGCCGGCACCGGCGCCGAGGGCGCCGTCGCGATCGGCCCGCTCGAGCGAACGCTCGCGCGCGATCTCGCCGGCATCGGCGCCGGCGAGGAGCTCGAGCCGGACGGCCTCCGCCTCCTCGCGATCGGCGAGCACGATCTGGCGAGCCAGGATCCGCTCTTCGGTCGCGTAGAGGCCGCGGTTGGCCTCGTAGTAGGCGAGGACTTCTTCGTCGCTGACGGTCACGCCCTGGATGAGCGACGCCTGCCACTTCTCCTGGCGGATCTGCTCCCGCAAGTAGGCGCGGAAGGTCTCGTCGTTGAAGCCCGAGCTCGCGAGGACCTGGAGGTACTGGCTGTCGTTCCGGGCGCCGGCGACGCCGCGCGCCTGGCGGAACTCGTCCACCGCGCTGCGCACCTCGCCACCGCTGACGTTCTGCCGTGCGGCCTCCTGGCGGACCAACTCCTGGCGCACCAGCTCGTCGATGAGCAGGTGCTCGAGATCACGGCCCACCTCGCCCTCGTTGACGAGGTTGAAGAGCGGGTTGGAGCGGGCGCGAGCCACGGAGAGCTCGCTGATGGTCGCGCCGTTGACGCGGATCGCCGGAGCGCTCCCGTCTTGGGCACGACCAGCGCCCCCGAAACCGCCCAGGCTGGGCGTGAACGTGATGATCATCCCCAAGACGAGACCTATCGAGATGAACCAAAGGATGATCGTGTTCGTGCGGCGACTGAGTTTCATCGGCTTGACGTCCTCCAGGGGTGGTGCTAGGTTGACCTTTGCTCGGGCGCCCGTAGCTCAGCCGGATAGAGCGTTCGCCTCCGGAGCGAAAGGCCACAGGTTCGAATCCTGTCGGGCGCACCAGCAAGTAACAAGTCGGCGCGGCGCGGAGCGATCCCGTCGCGCCGACGTCGTTGCAGCGCCGAAAATCGTACCACGGGGTACCGTCTTCGGTGTCCGGGCGAGGCGACGTTCGGAGCGCCTTCGGGCGCCCGAAGCGCCGGGCGCGGCGCACCGGCGGCCGCGCTCGGCGCGCTCCTCGCGCGACCCGTCAGAAGTGCCTGTCGGGCGTGAACGGCAGCGCCCCGAGCAGACGCCGCGCCTCGGCCACGGCGGGATCGACGCCCCGCGCCAGGTCGCCCACCGTCGTCGTGACGAGCACGTCGGGGATCACGCCGGCATCGAAGTCGAGGCCGCGGGCGCCGCGCAGGTTGGCCACGGCGATCAGCACCCGGCTGCCGTCGGGCAGGCCGAAGCCACGGATGGCCTCGACGTTCCCGGCCGTCGGCTCGCCCACCACGGCGGCGACGCCGTGATCCTGGAGCGCCAAGGCGGCGATCTCGCCGGCGGAGGCGTTCTCGGCGCCGACGATCACGACCACCCGACCGCGCCAGCGGACGGGCTGGGCGACCCGGGCCTCGGCCAGCACCGCGCCGTCGTCGCCCACCAGGCGCGCCACGCCGCCGCCGGCGTCGCGGTCGTAGCGACCACGCCACGCCACCTGATCCTTCGCGATCGCCTCGGCCCATTCGCCCTCGGTGAAGGCGCCGAGCAGGAGCCCCAGCTCCACCAGGCGTCCGCCCAGGTTCCCGCGCAGGTCGAGGACGAGGTTGACCGCGCCCTCGTCGACGAGCTCGCGCAGGCGCGCGTGGACGGCCTCACCGACCCCGGCGGCGTTGAAGCTCGGGACGGCGAGGTACCCGGTCGAGGGATCGAGCAGCGCACCGTAGGGCGCCGACGCCACGTCGGCGAAGGCGACCGGCGCCGGCGCCACCTCGAGCACGAGCGACGCCCGCCGCCGCTCCACCAGGAGCCGGACGGGTCCGGCCCCCAACGCCTCGCGCATGACCGCGTTCGCGTCGGCGAGGCCGCCGCCATGGGCGACGTCGGTGCCGCCGATCGCCACGATCACGTCGCCGCGCTGCAACCCCGCTAGCGCGGCGGGTGTGGAGGGGAACACGCGCTCGACCACGAGGCCTCGCCCGGTGACGAACTGGTACTGCACGCCGAGGCGCGGAGACGGCGCGGGGAGCGCCGGCCCACCCTCCTCGGCCGTCGAGTCCCCGCCGTGCGGCGGGAGCCCGGTCCAGACCGAGTGGTCGTCGGCGAGCGCCCGGACCATCCGGCGGAGCGCCGTGTCGAACGCGGCGCGGTTCTCGGCGCCGAGCACCCGCTCGCGATGCTCGCCCGCCCAGGTGTCCCAGTCGACGTGCTCCGGGTTCCAGTACTCGCGCCGGAAGAGCTCGACGAGCGCGTCGAAGGTGCGGGTCGCCGCGGGGCGGCCGCCCCACGCCTGTGTCCCGTCGAACGCCAGCGCCCACGGGCTCATCATGGCGCCGACGAGCACCACGAGCAGCCATCGACTCGGCAGGAACCGCCTCACCACGCCGGCACCCCGCCCGGCGGCCGCGACCACGGGTGGTCGACCATCAGGCCCTCGCCGCCCAAGACCCGCAGCGGCTGCCCGTCCAGGAACAGCGCCACCTCGTCGACGTCGTTCGGGTGCGTCAGGGTGTACATGACCTGGTAGAGCCGTCCGAACATCGAGGCCGACCCGCCGCCGGAGGCGAACGCGCCGCCCATGTCGACCTCCAGCAGCCGCCCCCGCAGGCGCACGTCGTGCACGGTGACGTCGCGCGGGACCTCGCTCACCAGGCCGCGGGCCCGCTCCTCGCTCGTCGGGCCGTCCACGAGTGCCGCGAGGGCGCGGCGCGAGGTGGCCTCCACGTCGCTGGCGCCCGAGCGCGTCTGTCGGAACACGCTCTCCAGCGTGAAGGTGGTGCCGCCGTCGCGCACGAAGTAGACGACGGTGTCGGGCAGCCGCTGCAGCGTCCGCACGACGATGACGCTCACGAGCGCCAGCAGCAGCAGCATCGCGAGCGCCACCACGCGCAGGACCACGGTTCTCAAGGCAGGTCCTCGTCGGGCGCCGGTCCGGGCGCGGCGTCCGGATCGTCGCCCGGCTCCTCGTCGGCGGCCCCGTCGTCGTCGCCCGGCTCCTCGTCGTCGTCGGCGTCGGGCGCGGGAGCGGCCGCTTCGGCCGCCAGCGCGGCCGACTCGGCCGCGAAGAAGGCGATGTCGTCGTCGTCGGGGTCGAGCTCCGACGCCCGGCCGAACGCCCGCGCCGCCTCCTCGAAGCGCTGCAGGCTGAACGCGACCCGGCCGAGCCACACCCACGCCTGCACGGCGACGGGATCGATCGCCACGGCCTCGGCGAAGCGGGCCTCCGCGGTGACGAGGTCCGAGGCCTCGAAGGCGGCGATGCCCTCCGCGAACACGACGCCGGCCTCCGCCGCCACGCCACGCTGCTGCCTCGCGATGTTCAGGAAGTAGCGCGCGCGGCCATCACCGGGATCGAGCTCGAGCACGCGCTCCCAGGCCTCGACCGAGTCGTCGTAGCGACCGATCTCCTGACGGACGCGGGCGAGCCACACCCACGCCTCGAGGAAGGCGTCGTTGGCCGCGACCGCGGCCTCGAACGCAGCGACCGCCGCCTCGCGCTCGCCGCGCTGGTAGGCGGCCAGCCCATCGTGGAAGGCGCGACCGGCGGTCACGCCGTAGCGCTCCTGGTCGCTCGCGACCCGGACGAAGTAGGCGGCGCCGCCGTCGTCGGGCCGCAGCGCGAGCACGCGCTGCCAGTAGCGCAGCGCGAGCGCGGGGCGCTGGAGCTCGAGCGCGGTGCGTCCCGCCCACACGGCGGCGTCGGCGTACTCCGGTGCCGCGCTCACGGCGGCCTCGAACCACTCGAGCGCCTGCGTCATCTCGCCGGCCTCGTAGGCCGTCAGCCCCTCGCGGAAGGCCCGCGACGCCTCGGGGCCGATCGCGGCGCCGCGGCGCGCCTCACCGAGGTAGAACGCCACCGCCTCGTCGGCGGGATCGATGGCGGCGAGCTGCTCCCAGAACGGCAGCGCCGCCTCGGGGTCGAGGCGTTCGAGGTGCAGCCGACCGAGCCAGCGGACCGGCTCGAGGTCGCCCGGCACCGCCTCGTGCCAGCGTTCGTAGATCTGGATCGCGCCGGCGATGTCGCCGAGCCCATAGCGCGCGAAGCCGAGGTCGGCCGAGGCCGCGGCGTAGAGCGCGCCCGACGTCACCTCGGGCACGGCGACGCCCTCGGGGTCCTCGAGCGTCTCGCCCGCCGCCAACACCGCGTCGAAGTGGACGATGGCCCGCACCGACCAGCCGACCAGCGCGTACGTGCGCCCCAGGAAGCGGTGGACGTCGGGGTGGTCGGCGAGCGTGAGGGCACGCCGGCCGACGGCGAGGCCCTCGCGCCACCCGGCGTGATCGGGGGTGTTCGGTTCGTCACGCGCGTAGGCCTCGTTCACCGCGAAGCGCGCCTCGGCGAGCAGATCGGCGACGTCGGCCGGCAGCGGCTCCGCCGCGGCCACGACCCCGTACGGGGCCGCGAGCGCGAGGATCGCCGCCGCCGCGAGGAGCCGGGCGAGCCAGCGGCCGGCTCGGTGGCCTGCGAGGGACAGGAGGGGGACGGGGTTCAACGCGACCTGCGCTCTACCGTCCCCGCGCGAGCAGCCAGATCAGCGTGTCGGCGGAGCGGATGACGTGCAGCAGGACGCGGCCATCGCCCTCGAACACGTGGCGGACGTGGTGTTCGCTTCCCACCGTGGACGCCTCGCGCGAGACGCGCCAGTACCCGGCCACCATCAACTCGGTCTCGATGTTGTGGACGAGTCCGGGCTCCAAGAGCGCGGCGAGTCCGGTGGCGGTGTAGACCTCCCAGTCCGTCCAGGCCGCGGCGTCGGGCAGGCGGGCGGCCAGCGCCACGGCGCCCGGGCCTTCCGCGCGCAGGCTCCCCGACGGGAGCGACCTGACCGGATGGAGATCCGACATGATCGCGGTCACGAGCATGACCTCCCCGAGGGTCTGGGCGCGAGCGGCGGGGGCGACGGCCAGCACGGCGAGCAGGCCGACGAGGGCACCCAGCGCAGCCGTGCGGCGGGCGTCGTGACGCGGACGGGCGTGGGCTGGGATCATGACGCCACGCTACCAGGCCGTGATGATGGGGCGATGGACGTGCCCTACACGGTTGACCGGCCCGCCTCACACCGGTAGCCTGAACGTTCCGGCGCATGCGCTCACGCGCGTCGTGCACGGTACGGGCGTCCGGAGGGCGTTCGGGCGATCCGCCCGAGCGCCTCGACCACGCCCGAGAGCCGGTGACTCCATGTTCCAGAACCTAGGCGATCGACTCCAATCCGTGTTCGAGGGTCTCCGCGGACGCGGCAAACTCTCGGAAGCCGACGTCACGGCCGCGCTGCGCGAGGTCCGCGTCGCGCTGCTCGAGGCCGACGTCAACCTCGAGGTCGCGCGCGACCTCACGAAGCGCGTGCAGGAGAAGGCGATCGGCTCCGAGACCCTGCTGTCGCTCAACCCCGACCAACGCGTCATCGCCATCGTCCAGGAGGAGCTGCGCGAGGTGCTCGGCGGCAGCGCCGTGCAGCCGACGCTCCGCAACGAGGGCAACGTCTGGCTCCTGATGGGCCTCCAGGGCGCCGGCAAGACGACCACCGCCGGCAAGCTCGCCTACAAGTACAAGGCCCAGGGCCGGCGGCCGCTGCTGGTGGCCGCCGACACGCAGCGCCCCGCGGCGCGCGAGCAGCTCAAGGTGCTCGGGCGGCAGGTGGGGGTGCCGGTGCTCGAGGTCGAGGACGGCGAGAGCCCCGAGGTCACCGGTCAGCGCCTGCGCGCGGCGCTCAAGGCCGACTTCCGCGACCTGGTGATCGTCGACACCGCCGGCCGCCTGCAGATCGACGACGCGCTCATGGACGAGCTGGCGGCGCTGCGCGACGCCGTCGGGCCCAGTGAGCGGATGCTCGTGGTCGACGCCATGACCGGGCAGCAGTCGCTGCCGGTCGCCCGCACGTTCGACGAGCGCGTCGGCGTGAGCGGCCTCATCCTCACCAAGCTCGACGGCGACGCCCGCGGCGGCGCTGCCCTGTCGGCCCGGCACGTGACCGGCAAGCCGATCTACTTCGCGGGCATGAGCGAGAAGATCGACGGCCTCGAGGCCTTCCACCCCGACCGCGTGGCGGGTCGGATCCTGGGGATGGGCGACGTGCTCACCCTGATCGAGAAGACGCGGGCGCTCGAGGGCGACGACGACGACACCAGCCCCAAGAAGCTCACCGACTTCTCGCTGCAGGACATGCTCACGCAGATGCGCAAGCTCAAGCAGATGGGCTCCTTCGGCGACGTCCTGAAGATGATCCCCGGCGCCTCGAAGATGCTGCCGGCGGGCGCCGAGATCGACGAGCGCGAGATCGCGCGCGTCGAGGCGATCATCTCGAGCATGACGGAGGCCGAGCGGCTCGATCCGCGCGTCCTCAACGCGAGCCGCCGCAAGCGCATCGCGCGCGGCTCGGGCACCACGGTGCAGGACGTCAACCGCCTCATGAAGACCTACCAGGACATGCGCAAGATGATGAAGCAGATGGGGCGCAAGCCCCCCGGCGGCAAGGGGCTCGGCAAGGGCATGGGCGCGTTCGGCAAGCGCTGAAGCCTGCGCGAGCACGTCTGGGATGGCCTTCGAGCCGTGGTCGCGCGTCGCCCGCGCCGCCGCCCCGGCGCGCGTGCGTCGCCGGCGTTGGACATGGCCGCCGCGGACGTGTACCATGGCAAGTTGACTCGCGATGAGGTCCGCGCATCGGCGCACCATCGACCGTCGCCTCGGAGGAACGGAACACGTATGGTCAAGATCCGTCTACTGCGCCTCGGCGCCAAGAAGAACCCCCACTACCGCGTCGTGGTCATGGACGCGCGGAAGAAGCGCTCCGCCGACTACATCGAGTCGCTGGGGTACTACGATCCGCGTGAGACCACGCCCGAGCCCCTCAAGATCGACACCGAACGCGCCGCCTACTGGCTCGAGCAGGGCGCGCAGCCGACCGACACGGCCCTGCGACTCCTGCAGAAGGTCGGCGTCGAGGTGCCCGACGTGCTCGCGAAGCGTCGCGACGCCTTCACCAAGCGGAGCCCGGCCGCGGCCTGAAGGCCGCCGCTGCCACGATGCCGGTCGAACTGGTCACGTACGTGGTGCAGAACCTCGTCGGCGAACCCGACGCGCTCCAGATCGTGTCCGAGCATGACCAGGACGGCGTGCGGATCGAGATCCGCTGCGCCGAGGCCGACGCCGGTCGCGTGATCGGCCGAGGCGGCCGTGTCATCAACAGCCTCCGCACCCTGGCCCGCGCCGCGGCGGACGGCCGCCAGCGGGTCGAGGTCCACCTGATCGAGTGACCGGTGGGCGCCGCGCCTGAGGGTCGTGATCGCCGAGCGCCCGGAGGACCCCACGGGGACCCCCCACCGGGCGCCGTTCGTCTTGGTCGCTTGGGCCGCACCTACGGCCTCGCGGGCGCGCAGCGCCTGCACGCCGCCGGACCGGGCGAGACCGAGGCGCTGCTCGCCGTCGATCGCCTGTGGGTGCAGGGGCACGGCACGCTCGCGGTCCGCCTGGTCAAGCCGCACGCCGGCGCCCTGCTCGTGGCGTTCCAGGGCGTGCGCACCCCCGAGCGTGCGCAGGAGCTCGTCAACGCCGACGTCTACGCCGAGGCGGGGACCGTCGCCGACGACGTGGCCGCCCGCTCCGTCGACCGGCTGACGGGCGCGGAGGTGCGCCTGGATGGCGCGCCCTACGGCCGCGTGGTCGAGGTCGTCGTGCGCGCGCAGATGCTGCTCCTCGTGCGTGGGCCGCACGGCGAGCGCTGGCTGCCGGCCGACGCCCCCTACGTGCGCGTCGAGGGTGGCGTCGTCCACGTGGACGACCCGCCCGCGGGCCTGCTCGACGACGACGCGTGAGCGCTCCCGTACGCTTCACCATCGAGACGCTCTTCCCAGAGCTCGTCCTCCCCTGGACGCGCGAGGCGCTACTCGGCCGCGCCGCCCAGCGCGGCCTGGTCGACGTGCGCGTCAACGACCTGCGACGCTTCGCCAACACCCCCACCAACCGCGTCGACGACGCGCCCTACGGCGGCGGCGCCGGCATGGTGATCCGCGTCGACGTCGCGGCGGCCGCCATCGACGAGGCGCGGGCCACGGCGCCTCCGCCCGACGAGGTGGTGCTGCTCTCCCCCGCGGGCGAGCCGCTCACGCAGCGCCTGGTCGAGCGCTTCGCCGGCTACCGCCACATCGCGCTCCTGTGCGGCCGCTACGAGGGCTTCGACGCCCGCACCGAGCGGCTCGTCGATCGCGAGGTCTCGGTCGGCGACTTCGTGCTCATGGGCGGCGAGCTGCCGGCGCTGTGCCTGCTCGAGGCCACCGTCCGGCTGCTGCCGGGCGCGCTCGGCGCCGAGGAGAGCCATCGCCAGGACTCCTTCACGACCGGCGTGCTCGACTACCCCGAGTACACCCGGCCGCTCGCCTTCCGCGGCGACGAGGTCCCCGAGGTGCTGCGCTCCGGGCATCACGCCCGCATCACCGCCTGGCGCCGCGCGCAGGCCCTGGCGCGCACGGCGGCGCGGCGGCCCGACCTGCTCGCGAACGCCGCCCTGAGCGACGCGGAGCGGCGGGCGCTGCTCGTGAACGAGCCCACGGTGAACGGGAACGGGGCGGACCGCGAAGGGTCCGCCCCGGAGACGGGCGAGGACGGGTGAGGCGCTCGCTCAGTTGCCGAGGCGCAGCATCACGGCGTCGGTGATGTCGAGCCCGTCGGCGGCGTACACCACCAGGCCGGTGTCGGCGGCGGCGCCGATGTCGAACACGATGCCGTACCCCTGCTCCACGGCGATGGCCCGGATGGCGGCGTTGACGGCCTCGATGGCGGGGCCCGCGGCCGCGGCGATCTCGGCCTGGTACCGCGTCTGCACGCTCTCGAGCGTCGTCACGAGGATGTTGAAGCGCTCCGTCTCCTCGTTCGAGAGCGTCTCGCCGGCGCGCGCCCGGTTCTGGATCGTCTCGAGCTGCTGGCGGATCTCGTTGACCTCGTTCTGCGCGCGGATACGCAGCTCGCTGGCCTCCTGGCCGGCCGGGTGCGCGGCGATCAGCGCCTGCGAGTCTGCGAACACGAGACGGTTGGCGTCGGGTTGGGCCGTCAGCGTCGAGCTGAGCAGGACCATCGCCGCGACGGCGCCCAAGGCGATCATGATGAGTCGTTTCATAGCGGCCGAGTCTACCACCCGTGAGGTGAGAACAGCCTCCGGCGCGTGCCCGTCGGGAACGACGGGTGAGCCTCTTCATAGCGCGCGGTCGGGCGACACGGTCACGATGAGCCCGAAGGACCGTCCCCTCACGTGACCAACGCTCCCCACGCGCGCCTCCCCCAGCCTGCCCCGGTGTCATGCCGCCGGCGCACCCCCGCGGCATGACGCTCGCCTGGGTCACCCTCATGGGCGTGCTCGGCGCGCTCATCGGCTCGTTCGGCAACGTCGTCGTCCACCGCTGGCCGCTGGGCCTGTCGGTGGTGCGCCCGCGCTCGCGCTGCCCCCGCTGCGAGCGCACGCTCGGCCCGCTCGACCTCGTCCCGATCCTGTCGTGGCTGGCGCTGCGCGCGCGCTGCCGCTCCTGCGGCGAGCCGATCTCGGCGCGCTACCCGCTCGTCGAGGCCGCCATGGCGACCGGCTTCGTGGTGCTCGCGCTGGCGTTCCCGATCGAGACCGCCGGCCTCAGCGTGCTGCCGCTGCTGGTGCTCTTCGCCATGCTCCTGATCGCGGCCCTGATCGATCTCGACACCTTCTTGTTGCCGGACGCCCTGACGCTCCCCGCGGTCGCGGTGGCGCTGCTGGGCACGCTGCTGTACGCCCCCGGCCTGGGGCTGCCGACGCTGAGCGAGGCGCTCTTCGGCGCCGCGATCGGCGCGGGCGTGCTGGTGCTCATCAACCGCATCGGCGGTCTGGTGCTGCGCCGCTTCGCCGACACGAGCGAGCGGCTCTGGCCCGTCTCCCTCGACACCGTCAACGCGGCCGCGCTGGTGGGCGTCGTCACCGGCCCGGCCGGCGCCCTCGCCGCGGGCGCGCTCCAGGCCGTCGGCAGCGCGCTGCTGCG
>SKWV01000268.1 GCA_007128755.1 Trueperaceae bacterium | reverse complement strand
ACGGGCCCCTGCGCGCCCAGCGCCCGCGTGAGGGCCTCGTCGAACGCGGCCGCGTCGCCGGGACCGACCGTCAGGTCCGCTCGAAGGTCGCTCGACCAGGCCGGCCCGTCGTCGCGCGGGCGCAGCAGCGTGCCGTCCAGATCGAGGCAGACACCGAGATCCATGCCCGAAGCCTACCCAGAGGGTCGCGGCCGCGTCGCCGACGCGCGCTCCGAGGGGTCCGCGCCCCCGGGGTATGCTGGCTCGGCCGTGACGACCCCCCCGACCCGCGAACCCACGCTCGACGCCACCGCTTCAGCCGCCACCGATCCCCTGCTCGCGCCCCTCAACGAGGCCCAGCGTCAGGCCGTGACCCACGTGGAGGGACCGGCGCTGGTGGTGGCCGGCGCCGGATCGGGCAAGACGCGCACCGTCGTGCACCGCATCGCCTACCTGCTGCGCGACCACGACGTCGTGCCCCAGCAGGTCCTGGCCGTGACCTTCACCAACAAGGCGGCGGGGGAGCTCAAGGAGCGCGTCGAGTCGCTCATCGGGTTGCCGGGACGCGACCTCTGGGTCGCGACCTTCCACGGCGCCTGCCTGCGCGTGCTGCGCTCGTTCGGCGAGCACGTCGGGCTCGCGAGCGGCTTCGGCATCTACGACGACGGCGACCAGCTCGACCTGCTCAAGGAGATCCTGGCCACCGTCCGCGGGCTCGAGGACGTCAACCCGCGCGCCCTGCGCGGCGTGATCGACCGGGCGAAGTCGAACCTCATGACGCCCCAGGGGCTCGAGGCCGAGGGCGAGCGCGTGCTCGGGCAC
This sequence comes from Trueperaceae bacterium, assembly GCA_007128755.1. GTDB lineage: Bacteria > Deinococcota > Deinococci > Deinococcales > Trueperaceae > SKWV01. Next base: position 3,838 of record SKWV01000268.1, on the reverse strand, counting down.
GCGGCGTCCGGGCTCCCGATCGAGCTCGTGGCGGAGGTGTACGGGCGCTACGAGGCGCGCTTGCGCCGCGCCAACGCCGTCGACTTCAACGACATCCTCGGCCGCACCGTGGAGCTCTTCCAGAACGTCCCCGACGTGCTCGACCGGGTCCAGCAGCGCGCGGTGTTCATCCACGTCGACGAGTACCAGGACACCAACGCCGCGCAGTACGAGCTCACGCGGCTGCTGGCCGACAAGTACCGCAACCTGATGGCGGTGGGCGATCCCGACCAGTCGATCTACGCCTTCCGCGGCGCCGACGTGCGCAACATCCTCGACTTCCAGCGCGACTACGAGGACGCCGCCATCTACCGCCTGGAGGTCAACTACCGCAGCGTGGGCAGCGTGCTCGGCGTCGCCAACGCGCTCATCCGGCACAACCTGGGCCGCCTCGAGAAGGACCTGCGACCGGCGAAGGGACCCGGCGCGCCGGTACAGCGGTTCTTCGCCAACGACCACCGCGCCGAGGCCGACTTCGTGGCGCGCACCGTCGAGCGCTTCAAGGGCGAGGGCATGCGCTACGCCGACTGCGCCGTGCTCTACCGCACCAACGCCCAGTCGCGCGTGCTCGAGGAGGCGCTCCGGCGCTCCGGCATCGCGGCGACCATCGTCGGCGGGGTCGGCTTCTACGACCGCCGCGAGGTCAAGGACGTGCTCTCCTACGCGCGCGCCGCGCTGAACGCGGCCGACGACGTCTCCTGGCGGCGGGTGCTCAACCGTCCCAAGCGCGGCATCGGCAAGACGAGCGAGGATGCGTTGACCGCCTGGGCCCAGCGCCAGGCGGTGCCGTTCAGCCAGGCGCTGCGCGCCGCGGACGACGTCATCGGCGGCACCGGCGCGGCGAAGCGCGTCCGCGAGTTCCTGGAGCTCATGGACGACTTCGCCGAGGCCGCGGAGACCCTGAGCGCGACGCAGTTCCTGAAGTCGGTCGTCGACGCCTCGGGCTACCTGCAGGCGCTCAAGGCCGAGGGCAGCCACGAGTCGCTGGGGCGGCTCGAGAACCTCGACGAGCTCATCAGCGCCGTGGCGGAGTGGGAGGAGGAGTCGGGCGGCGGGATCGCCGCGTTCCTCGACGAGGCGGCCCTCATGAGCAGCGTGGACGATCGCGCCGTGGCCGCCGTCAACGAGGTGGTCGACGACGACGCCGTGACGCTGATGACGCTCCACAACGCCAAGGGGCTCGAGTTCGCGGTGGTCTTCCTCGTCGGGCTCGAGGAGCAGCTGATCCCGCACCGCAGCGCGACGGGCAGCCTGCAGGAGATCGAGGAGGAGCGGCGCCTGCTCTACGTGGGCATCACGCGGGCGCAGGAGCGCCTCTTCCTGGTGCACTGCGGGTCGCGGATGTCGTTCGGCCGCACGGAGTTCGCGCGCGTCAGCCGCTTCCTCGAGGACCTCCCGAAGGACGCCCTGGAAGACGTCGACGTGCTCGGCCAGACCCTGAACGTCCCGTCGCGGACGACGGGTCCGTCGCGCTCGACCTGGGCGCCGGCGACCTCGCCCCCGGCGGCGCCCGGCGGCGAGAGCGCCACCTACCGTGGCGGCGAGAAGGTGAAGCATCCGAAGTTCGGTCCGGGCACCGTCGTCGGCGTGAGCGGCCAGGGGAGCAAGGCCGAGGTGACGGTGGTCTTCGAGGCCGCGGGAGCGAAGCGCCTCCTGGTGCGCTTCGCTCATCTCGAACGCGTGTAGCACGGCTTTTCTCCGCCTCGCTCCGGCAGCGCGCGCCGCCCCTGCTGTGGTATCGTCACGCCGAGCGACATGAACCGACGCTGCGCGCGACGCTCCGTCCTCGGTCGAATCAGGGAGGCCCCCATTCCGTGAACGCCAAAGCGATCGTCGTGACGTCCGGCAAGGGCGGCGTGGGCAAGACCACGACCACCGCCAACGTCGGCGCAGCCCTCGCCAAGCTCGGCGAGAAGGTGTGCGTCATCGATACCGATGTCGGGCTCCGTAACCTCGACGTCGTCATGGGCCTCGAGGGCCGTGTGGTCTTCGACCTGATCGACGTGTTCGAGGGCCGCTGCAAGCTCCGCCAAGCGCTCATCCGCGACAAGCGCGTCGACACCCTCTACCTGCTCGCCGCTTCGCAGACGAAGGACAAGAGCTCGCTCTCGGAGTCGCGCATGCAGGAGACGGTACGCCTGCTGCTCGAGGAGGAGGGCTTCGACCGCGTGGTGATCGACAGCCCCGCGGGCATCGAGACGGGGTTCCAGACCGCCGCCTCGGCCGCGACCGGCGCGCTGGTGGTCGTGAACCCCGAGGTCTCCAGCGTCCGTGACGCCGACCGCATCATCGGGCTGCTCGAGTCGCGCGAGATCCCCGAGGTCCGGTTGATCGTCAACCGCCTCCGTCCGGCGATGGTGCGTCGCGGCGACATGCTCGAGGTCGACGACGTGCTCGAGATCCTCGGCGTGAAGCTGATCGGTATCGTGCCCGAGGACGAGGCGATCCTCATCTCGACGAACATCGGCAACCCCGCCAGCCTCGAGCAGGGCACGGCGAAGACGTCGGCGTCGCAGGCGTTCCGCGACATCGCTCGCCGCATCCGCGACGAGGAAGTCCCGTACCTGGTGATCGACGAGCGGCGCGGCTTCTTCTCGGGGCTGCGGAAGCTCTTCGGGGGAGCCTGATGTTCGGATGGTTCCAGAAGCGTCGCAGCAAGGAGTCGTTGAAGGAACGGCTCAAGCTGGTGCTGTCGTACGACCGCGCCAAGCTCACGCCCGGCAAGATGGAGGAACTCAAGGGAGAGCTCCTGGGCGTGATCGCGAAGTACTTCCCGTCCGAGGCCGCGGACTACGACGTGCGCTTCGAGCAGCACGGCGACCGCATGGTGCTGATGGCCAACCTCCCCCTCAAGGACCAGAAGAAGAAGCCGACGTCGCGTCGGTGAGGGGGCGCGCGGCACCGCGCGCCCCACGTACCTTCGGCACCAACGGGGTTCGTGGCACATGCTATCGTCCCTGCATATGATTTCGTCGTCCGTGCTCGTGGCCGAACACGATCCCATGCAACGGCAGCTGCTCGACCTCTTGTTCTCGGTCGATGGCTACGTCCTGACCGTCGTGGCCACCGGCGAAGAGGCGCTCGGGTACCTGCGTGAGCACACGCCGGCCGCCGTCATCCTGGCGACGGATCTCCCCGACGTGCCCGGCACCACGATCTGTCAGAAGCTCAAGTCGGTGTCGCGGCTGGCGCGCGTGCCGGTCATCCTGGTCGCTCCCGAGACGGAAGGCGGCGTCCTGAGCGACACGACACGCCGTGACGCCGGGCTCGCCGGTGCGGACCTGGTGGTGCAGAAGCCGCTCGGCGACAAGAACTTGCGGGAGCGCGTCCAGCGGCTCATCGCCGGTCCACGTGACACCGTCGCCATGCCTCCGGCCACGAACGCCACCTCCACGCTCTACGTGGGCCCGACCGACGGCGCGAAGCACGTCGGCGGTGCCGGCCAGGGCCATGGGGCGGCCACCGAGCTCGGCGGCCTGCGCGCCGACGTCTCCCGACTGCGCGACGAGAACGACCAGCTCAAGCTCCGCCTGGCGAAGTACAAGCAGCGCGTGAAGGAGTTGCAGGAGACGCTGGAAGAGGAGCGCCGTCGGCCGCGCGGGCTGTTCGGCCGCCGGTCCTGACGCTCGAAGCGGGCCCCAGTCGTCGCGCGTGACTCAGGTCGCTCCGGGCTGCCGGAGGTTGCTCTCGGCCCAGCGCCGGATGGCGACGATGACGTCCTCCAGGCTGCGGCCCGACGCCGTCAAGGCGTAACAGCCTCGGCCGCCGCGTCCGTTGCCGTTACCGTTCCCGTTCCCGT
>SKWV01000459.1 GCA_007128755.1 Trueperaceae bacterium | reverse complement strand
CCCATGCCCATGCCCGCAGGAGGCGCGTCGAACCACTCGCGGAGCCAGGTCTGCATCTGCTCGATCTCACGCATCTGGTCGGCGATGATGGCCCGCGCCATGCGCTCGACCTCGTCGTGCTGCACGAGGTCCTGCGCGAGCAGGTGCCGCGCGTCGCGCACGGCCATCATGTGGTGCATGATCATGCCCTCGAGGAAGGCGCGCTCGGCCTCATCCGGCGAGAGGCCCCTCAAGTCCTGCATCATCGGCTCGTACGCGACCTCCTCGGTGCGCTCCGGGTACCAGGCCTCGAGCCACGCCTCCATCATCTCGATCTCGGCACGCTGCGCCTCGATCACCTCACGCGCGAGCTCGAGGAGCTCCTCGCGTTCGGCGACCTCGAGCAGCTGCTCGGCGCTCTCGACTGCCTCTCGGTGATGCAGGATCATGTGCTGCAGGAAGCCGGCCTCGTCGTCGAATGCGACGGGCATGTCCATGCCGCCCATGTCGGTGCCGGGCATGCCCATGCCGTGCATCCCTGCCGGCTGCGCCTCTTCGGACCCATGCCTCTCCGCCATCCCGTGGGCATGTCCCATGCCTTGGGCGGTTGCCGTGCCTAGGACGGTCGCGATCACGAACGTCACGATCAGAGTCGCTCTCATGTCTCTCCTCCTCGTCGTCGACCGGACTCACGCGTCCAGGTCGCGCTTGCGTCGTTGGAACTCCTCGTCGTCGATCTCGCCCTTCGCGTAGCGTTCTCGCAGGATCTCGAGCGCCCGGTCGGACCGGTCCCCGAGCGCCCCCCGCTCATCGCGGCCTCGCGCAGCGCGCCCGGTGTTCAGGGTCCGCCAGAGGAACACGATGCCGAGCACGATGAGCGCCCAGAACAACAGCATGGAGATCCATGCCCATCCCGTCATGTGCCCGTCCCAGTGCCACATACCTCACCTCCAGCGCGCGACGCCAGCTCACGACACCGCGCGGACGACCTCGTCGTACTGCTCCTTCGTGATCTCACCGGCCGCATAGCGCCGCCGGGCGACCTCCAGCGGTGTCTCCGCGCGCTCCCGGTCGCCCGAGGCCGCCGTGCTCACCGACGGGAAGAGCGCCTTGACCACCAACGCCGCGAGCGCGAGCGCGCCCAGGAGGATCAAGACCATCCACACGAGACCGAAGCTCATCACGACGACACCTCCCTCGAAGGCACTCTAGGAAGGACTGGTCAGTTCGCGATGAAGGGTGTGAAGCTCGCGTCAAGAGACTGGTCGGCGCGCGGCAGCGTGAACCAGAAGCGCGAACCGACACCGGGTGTGCTCTCCACGCCGATGCGGCCCCCCTGCGCCTCGACGAAGTGCTTGGCGATCGTGAGTCCGATGCCGCTACCGCTCCCGGTCTCTCGGCCGCGCGCCTTGTCGCCGCGGTAGAAGCGCGTGAACACGTGCGGGAGGACCTCCGCCGGGACGCCTTCGCCCGTGTCGACCACCTCGACGACGACGTCCGCAGCCGCGTCGGGACGGACGTGGGCGCGGACGACGACGTCGCCGCCCGATGGGGTGTGTCGCACGGCGTTGGCCAGCAGGTTGGCGAGGATCTGGCCGGTGCGCTGCACGTCGGCGTGCACGAGGAGCGGTGCCGACGGGTGCTCGACACGGAGCGTCACGCCCTTGCTCGTGGCCTCGGGCAGCGCCGCCGCCACCGACTGCTCCATGATCCGCCCCACGTCGGCCGCCTCCGGAGCGATCCGCACCTGCCCGGCCTCGACTCGCGACAACAGGGACAGGTCGTCGACGAGGTGCTCGAGCCGTCCCACTTGCCGCCGGCATGCTCGCAGCGTCTCGGGAGAAGCGGCGAAGTGGCCGTCCTCGATCCCCTCCAGGTAGCCGTACAGGGAGCTGAGCGGCGTCCGGAACTCGTGCGCCACGTTCGCGAGCAGCTCCACGCGCCGCTCCTCGGTGTCGGCGAGCGACCGTGCCATGTCGTTGAACGCGCTCGCGAGCTGGCCGATCTCGTCCGAGGTGGCCACCGGCAGCCGCTCGCCGTAGCTCCCGGCCGCGATGCGGCGGCTCGCCCGCTGCATCTGCCGGAGCGGCGACGTGATCCTGCCGGCGATGAACAGACTGAGCGCTCCCGCGACGACGGCCGAGGCGAGCACCCCCCACAGCACCGCCTGCTGCATCGCGCGGGCGTGGGCGCCGCTCAGCGTCGCCTCGAGATCCGGCATCATGCCGCGCGGCATCACGGCGCTCCACCCCATGTGCTCGAGGTGCCAGTCGAAGAAGGTCGGCGCCAGCGCCTCGCTCGCGAGGTAGAGCGTGAGGCTGGCGACGCCCACCACCAGCAGGTACGAGATGAGCAGGCGCCAGTACAGGCTCGTGCGCCGCCACCGGGTCACGGCCGCGCCTCACGGAACGAGTAGCCCACGCCCCTGACGGTGACGATCGCGCCGGCGCTCTCCGGGTGGGCGTCGAGCTTCCTGCGCAGGTTCGAGACGTGGACGTCGACCACCCGATCGATGCCATCGAACGCAGGTCCCCACGCGTGCTCGAGCAGTTCCTCGCGTCCGAACACGCGACCGGGACGACGCGCCAGCGTGTAGAGCAGGTCGAACTCCCGGGCGGTCATGTCGATGGGTCGGCCGAGGACGCTCACCAGACGCCGTACGGGATCGATGCGCAGGCTCCCGCGCTCGAGCGGCGCCTCGCCGCCATCGCCTTCCGAGTCGGCGCGGCGCAGCACCGCCCGCACGCGCGCGACCAGCTCGCGCGGACTGAAGGGTTTGGTGACGTAGTCGTCGGCGCCGAACTCGAGCCCGAGCACGCGGTCGGCTTCCTCGGTGCGCGCCGTCAGCATGATGACGGGGATGCCGTGCGTCCGACGAAGGATCTTCATGAACTCGAGGCCGTCGAGGCTCGGCAGCATCCAGTCGAGCACGATCAGGGCCGGCGGCGACGCGAGCGCCCGCGACAGGCCGACACGACCGTCGGACGCGACCTCCACCAGGTACCCCGCGCCCTGCAGGTACGTCCGCACGACCTGCACGATGTCGTGGTCGTCCTCGACGAGGAGGATGCGCGACTGGGCGGCCGTCATGGGTCGATCATACGAGCCATCCTCGCGTTCGGCGGATCGCGGCTCCGCGGCGACGACGGTCTGGGTCACGACCTGCCAGGCCTCCCGAGGCACGTGGGGCACGTGACCCGGCACAGGCTCGCTACGATGGGGCGACAGCGGCCCGAGCGTCTCGCTTCCCAAAGGACACCGCCATGCCCTCCACCGCCCAGACGGCCCCCCGCACCGACCCGACGGATCTGCCGTGGCACGCCCTTCCCGTCAGCGAGGTGCTCACGGAACTCGGCAGCGACCCGAACGGCCTGAGCGACGCCGAGGCCGCCAGACGCCTGGAGGAGGTCGGTCCGAACCGGCTCCCCGAAGAGCCGCCGGTGCCCGCCTGGCGGCGCTTCCTACGGCAGTTCAACAACCTCCTCATCTACGTGCTGCTGGCCGCCGCGGCGGTCACCGCCGCGCTCGGCGACTGGATCGAGACCGGCGTGATCCTCGCGGTCGTGGTGATCAACGCCCTCATCGGCTACGTGCAGGAGGGTAAGGCCGAGGCGGCGCTGGCGGCGCTGCGGTCGATGCTCGCGCTGCAGGCGGTGGTCCTGCGCGACGGCCACCGCGTGACCATCTCGGCGGAGGACCTGGTGCCGGGCGACGTGGTCCTGGTGTCGTCGGGCGACCGCGTCCCGGCCGACCTCAGGCTGCTCGAGGCCAGTAACCTGCGCGTCGAGGAGGCCGCGCTCACCGGAGAGTCCGTCCCGGTGACGAAGGACCGGGCGTCCGTGGGCCAGGAGGCGTCGCTCGGCGACCGCTCCTCGATGCTCTACGCCGGCACCGGCATCTCCTCGGGAGCGGGGCGCGGCGTGGTGGTCGCCACCGCGAGCGCCACCGAGGTGGGGCGCATCGGCGAGATGGTCTCGCGCGTCATCCAGCTCAAGACGCCGTTCCTGACGTCCATCGACAACTTCTCGCGCATCCTCGCCTACGCGATCCTCGGCATCGGCGCCCTGCTCTTCGCGTTTGGCCTGCTCTTCCGCGGCTACACCCTCGACGAGATCTTCCTGACCGTGATCGGCTTCGCCGTGGCGGCCATCCCCGAGGGCCTGCCGGCCGTGATCACCATCATCCTGGCCCTGGGCGTGCAGCGCATGGCGCGGCAACGCGCGATCGTGCGGCGCCTGCCGGCCGTCGAGACGCTCGGGTCCGTCACGGTCATCTGCTCCGACAAGACCGGCACGCTCACCAAGAACGAGATGACCGTGCGCCGCGCGGTGCTGGGCAGGACGCGGTTCGAGATCGGCGGCGAGGGCTACGCGCCCGTGGGCGCCGTCACGCGTCACGACGGCTCGCGCGCCGACGACGACCCGCGGATGCGCGAGCTCGCCCTGGCGGCCGCCCTGACCGCCGAGGCCGAGTTCCGCGACCACGACGACGGCGGCCGCACGCTCAGTGGCGATCCGACCGACGGCGCGGTGGTGGTCCTGGCCGAGAAGCTCGGCCTCCACCACGACGACTTGCGTGCGCTCGAGCGCATCGACCGCCTCCCCTTCGAGTCCGACCAGCGCTACGCCGCCGGCCTGTACCGCGACGACGAGGGGCAGGTG